>NZ_LGYY01000180.1:0-501 GCF_001308045.1 Shewanella sp. Sh95 | reverse complement strand
GAACAGGGTCGTGCGCAGGTAGCCGACGGCGCCGTGCGCCTTGACGCCCACGACGATGAAGGCGACGAACGAGATCACCGCCATCACCAGCGGGAAGCCGATGAGCGACGAGCTCGCGATGTTGAGGCCGGGCACGACGCCCGTGATGTTCGCCGCGAGCACCGCGAAGAAGATGGTCGTCAGCAGCGGGACGAACCGGCGCGCGGTGTCCTTGCCGATGATGTCCTCGGCGATGTTGACCCGCACGAAGTCGAGGGCCATCTCCGCCACGTTCTGGCCACGGTTCGGCACGAGGCGGGCACGGCTGGCGGCGGTCCAGCACAGCGGGACCAGGAACCGCGTCGCGAGGCTCCGGCACAGGATGGACCGGTTGAGCCCGAACACCGTCCCCTCGGACAGCACCGGGGGCGGGAAGAACCCGGCGATCGTCGGCGCATGGAACCCGGCGGCCTGCGTCGCGGCGAACGGGGGGATCGGCGAGAGGCTGGGCAGAGCGGGACC
>NZ_LGYY01000200.1:0-503 GCF_001308045.1 Shewanella sp. Sh95 | reverse complement strand
TTACCTGTGAGGCTTTTACCTGATTGCAGATCTTTAAGGGCTTGTTCGAAGTTAAAAGGTTGGGTCATGTGTCATTCCTGTTTTTGAATATTTTACTGAAATGACACAGAATTATGAACACTACCTAGTAGTAACACCAACATCAGCAATCTCAGTCCTTGTCTTTTTGTCTGTAACTGTTACCCAGTCCGAGCCACCATAGTAATCAGATTTAAAGAATTTAAAAGCCTCTGACCAGTAATACTCCCTATTAAACAACTGATATCTATCAGTGCTTTCAGGCATCCATCGTCCCATATAATGTTGGCTTGCTGCCCAGTTTTTAAAATGTTCATATTCAGATGACTTAACTAAGTAACTTCTAAGATGACACCAAACCCTGAAGAATCCCCTGATGATTTACAAATAAATCATCAAATTAGGGTGGAAGCGCATCTTGTTGCATGATCAAATGGTTTCGCTAAAAACTACACTTGGACAACAAGATGCGCGAAGCCAATATC
>NZ_LGYY01000100.1:0-506 GCF_001308045.1 Shewanella sp. Sh95 | reverse complement strand
CCCGGATGGCAACGATCCTTAACACACCTGGGCACTTTGCACTCGATCGCATTGACGTTTGGTTTCAAGATGAAGCCCGCTTTGGCCAACAGAATACCACCACCCGTATTTGGGCTGAGAAAGGGACTCGTCCACGAGCCGTCAAGCAGCAACAATTTGAATCTGCGTATTTATATGGCGCCGTGTGTCCGGCAACGGGGGCGACACAAGCGATTATTGCCCCGCATGCCAATAGCGAATATATGAACGAGCATTTAAAACTGATTTCAACTGCCACCGCATTTGGACGGCATGCGCTGGTCATCATGGACGGCGCAGGCTGGCATCAACAGGATTTAGCCGATGACTTTGATAATCTGACGCTTCTCAAGTTGCCGCCTTATACCAATTATATTAATTATGTGATCTAATTGGTCATCAGTTTTTAATCATACAAAATATGAATAATCCCCACATCGCAGCCTTAGTAAAATCGGAGAAAAGTGCACGCAAACGTATGCGCTATC
>NZ_LGYY01000021.1:0-517 GCF_001308045.1 Shewanella sp. Sh95 | reverse complement strand
GGTTATGACGATATTGTCGAACAGTGCTCTATCGCATGGAATACCTTCATTGAGAAGAAAGCAAGAGTGATAGAATTGTGTACTAGACCATGGACAATTTTGACCAGTTAGTTAATGGAATTGGTATTACTCATCGGAGTTAAATCCGATAGAACAGGTATGGCAATGGCTGCGTCAAAATGTGTTGGCTAATCGTTGTTTTAGTGGTTATGACGATATTGTCGAGCAGTGCTCTATTGCATGGAATACCTTCATTGAGAAGAAAGCAAGAATGATAGAATTGTGTACTAGACAGTAGACAATTTTGACCAGTTAGTTAATGGAATTGGTATTAAAGATACTTAGAGAAGTATTGTGAAGAATAGAACGTTGAAATTGAAAACACTAAATACAAAAAAGCCAGCTTATTCAGCTGGCTTCATTGTTTAGTTAGGCGCTTGGCGATGACCTACTCTCACATGGGGAGACCCCACACTACCATCGGCGCGATTGCGTTTCACTTCTGAGTTCGGGATGG
>NZ_LGYY01000244.1:0-528 GCF_001308045.1 Shewanella sp. Sh95 | reverse complement strand
TAAAGACGTGAGAAATTGTGAGGCAGTTGGGCCCGTGACCCTAAACCCAGATAAAGCACCAATAGAAGGGGTAATAAATGCAGCTTAATATTTAAGCAAAGAGTGACAACTACCTTGAAAAACACCGGGTTTCACCCCACTAATGCTGGTTTGTTTAGCGTTTGAATTGGCAAGGTTATCGCTGTAAGTATGTGAGTCATTGCGGCCTTCGGCCGAGATAAGTCAAAGTCGTGGGTCTTCAACCCACCCCCGACCAAGAGGGGATCAACAGCAATTCCCTCTTGGATCTCCCTTGCCGCCCCAAGCGAAGTTACATGCATTAGTTAGTGGCTTCGTGCTTATTCGAAAATGGCTAACGCTTCCGATGGTACATCCTGTACCCCGAAAGCTAGCGAGGCATCCATCCGTCATTCCGCACCTAATTTTCGATTTAAAAAACTTGACGGCGATCGGTCATTCTGATCTATTACTCTCTTTTGCAGGTAATTCATCATGGCCGCTCCCGCTATCTCTATCCGTAACCTCGAC
>NZ_LGYY01000285.1:0-481 GCF_001308045.1 Shewanella sp. Sh95 | reverse complement strand
ACTTGTAAATCTGTATCCTGTTCAATAAGTTGTTTGTACATTTGAATTAAAATTTCTGGCTCCGATCCAAGTTTTCCAGCAATAACTATATCTTTCTTTTGTGTATTCCATAGAAATGGAGTAGCAATCATAACTACAACTATACATATCGTCAATATAACGCGCTTAGAAGAGCGTTTGGGACTCTCAAGTATGCGAAGTACTATATCAAAGAATAAAGCGAGTAACGCAGCTGGTACGGCCCCTAAAATGATAAGCGCATGGTCATTTCGATCGATCCCGAGTAGTATGAGCTTAAAAAAAAAAAAAAGCGAAGATCCGATATATAATGTTTTCCGTGATCTATAAAAGAGGGATACAGAGATCGATATCCAGACACTATCAACCAGATTTGTCTAGTGTCTGTAGTGTAAAATACAGTCATGAACTGTCACTGAAGCACAGTAGATGAGAGTCCAAAGCATACTATCTGTTGTGTTGT
>NZ_LGYY01000081.1:0-549 GCF_001308045.1 Shewanella sp. Sh95 | reverse complement strand
GGTCAACTGCTGATAATTCATGGTAGTACTGCTTGTTTCTTTGGCGAGAAGAGCGTACCACTTTTAGCAGTTGGCTTCCTCTTCTACACCTTTCCATGAATGTCGCACTTATTATCTGAAATCGGGCTTATCTTTTAATCAGAATGCGTAACCGTTAATTCTCTCTTGATTCTCTATGCTACTTAATGGCGATAGATAACTTGTCTTTTATTTTTAAGTAGTTGCTAAAATTCCTTTTGTTTAAGTAAACAGTTTACCATTCGCTTATGTTTTAAAAATCGATTTTTTATTGAGTATGGCATGCTTATTAACTGTTTTTATGGGTAATTGTTCCGTTAATAAGGTGTTTCAATATGTATCACTCCGTGTTAAAACGCTGAGCTGAAGTTCTATTGGTAACAGAAATTTAATCGATTCCTGTACCCCGAATTCAACTGCGAAGTGCGACACTCGCCAATATCAAGCAGCCAATACCATTTCTTTAAAGACAATCGCTGGTTGCTTGAAATCTAAACACTTTTTCGGTCGATAATTTATCCGTGATAAAGC
>NZ_LGYY01000091.1:0-554 GCF_001308045.1 Shewanella sp. Sh95 | reverse complement strand
GTGCCGCGCGGGCGCGGGCGGACCGGGACCCGGGCGCCGGGCGCGCCGCCCGGGGGGACGTGGGGGGGGCCCTGGCCGCCGCCGGCGACGAGCCGCTCGGCGATCGCGCGGCCGATGCCGCGGTTGGCGCCGGTCACCAGCACGCTGCGCTGGCGGGGGGTGGCGTCGGACGTCGTGGGCTCGGGTGTCGTGGCAGGCACGGGACACGACGCTAGCCGAGGCTGCGCGCGGCGCGGCGGTGCGGGGCGCCACGGGTTGGGGCGCGGCGGTTGTGGGCCCTCGACAAAGCCCCCGTGCGTCGACCGGCCCCCGCCCGCGCGGCCGGCGCCCTCCGGCGCGGGGCCCCCGCCGCGGCTGCGCGCGTGGATGCCGCGGGGGCCCACCGACCCCGCCTGCTCGGCGCGCAGCTGCTCGAGCTGCGGCCGGTCGCGGCGCACCGCCGCGCGCAGCAGGTCGTCGATGCGCACGCGGAAGCGCTGCCCGTCGGCCGCGACCAGGACGAGGTGCTCCCCGTCCTCGTGGAGTCCGACCAGCTCCAGCTCACCCATACGACC
>NZ_LGYY01000060.1:0-64103 GCF_001308045.1 Shewanella sp. Sh95 | reverse complement strand
TCAATCAGTGCCTTAGAGGCCAGCATCAAGCTGTTTAATCGTTTTAGGTGAAGTTCTGGGCAGTATTGGTGTAAAGAATGTTGTAGGATATTGGCTTCGCGCATCTTGTTGTCCAAGTGTAGTTTTTAGCGAAACCATTTGATCATGCAACAAGATGCGCTTCCACCCTAATTTGATGATTTATTTGTAAATCATCAGGGGATTCTTCAGTACTTAGCCTCTTTTGTAAAGAGACTTAACTCTGGGTTTCTCTGCGTTACTTCAACAGTTAATACCCCTCCTTTATTTTGAAGATACTTATTAATTCTGAGTAATTTCCTTATTACATCATCATCTAACAACGACACTCTTTCAACATTTATAAAGTAGTTAACTATTTCATTATTTCTATGGAAATAATGAATCTTATCCATTACCTCCATAACTAATTGCTTATGTTTAACCTGACTTAAGCTTTTAAAATAGTCATCTAAACTAAAAAATATATCACCACTGAAGTATACTGGGCGACTTAAAATCTCCAATCCATGTAACTTACCATTTCTAGTAATAATGTTCTGGCTTACATGCCAATAATTACAAGCTTTAAACTCACGAAAAACCTTAATATTACTTGTAGTACTAATGGCATAGCTACAATCCTGATTAAACAAGCAATTAAAACAAACCATTCGCTCACCTAGTAAGTTAAAGATAAATTTAAAGCCACATACTTTTTAAATGATTAACCTATAGATATCTTCAGTCAATATAGGAAACATACGTAGATAAAAAACAAAACAAATACCAACATAAGCGCAACAAACTCCGTCAAGTTAATGACGCTCAAAAAAAACCAACCAATCGACATGTAAATGAAATGTTTACAAGTCAAATGATGTCGAATTGTTGACGCTTTGAATCAATAACCAAATTCACAATATAAATATTCCAAGCGTGCTAGATAAGTCATTAATGTAGATATGAGGTACTTATGCCTTATACGATCTGTATATAGTATTTTTGTTTAATATTGTGACTTGCATCATACGTAGCAACACATTTGTCAAATCCTACTAACTTAACTTGTTATAGTCATGATTATCTTATGATTAATTTATGATTTAACAAAAACCTCTTACTATTAACAACTTAGCAAGGCAAGCAGACATTCAACTATTAGATAATCATTAAATTTACTTTAGCAAAATCTATTGTAGTATCAGAAGATCTTCACCCCTTACTTTTTACATAGCTAGTTTTACAGACAAGCCGCAAACATACTTATACACAAAGTCAACAAACACCTTTTTTTGCTTATTTTTGACAATGAATAAATATCCAATACCACAGAAGGAAAAGTAAATGTAACCAATCTTTGAACTCATTAATTTAACAATATATCATTACTTTTCTTTGGAACATACACATGCAATAAACGTTAAAGAAATATTAAATACCCAACCTTTGGGTTAACATAAATCCCATATTAATTGGCAACGTTTATATATAATTATCTATCTAGCCTGTATAAAATTCACTGTTAGTAATGACTAAAAAATCGTAACGTACAACCTTATTAACTTACCCCTTAACAAGTTAATCATTAGGAAGTTAACAGGCTCTACAATAAGTTATAACGGAGGAGGATGAAAGGATGCTTTATGAGTGTAGATAAATTCTGTAAATTTAAAATCGTTCCAGAAGTTGGTGCTCCTATCATTTACTTTTCTTTTAATGTTGCATTAGCGCCGACATCTTCTACGAATGTAAAACCAAGATGCGCCCAACTAAAAACTTACTTCAGAAAATTCCAGATTAAAAATGATGTCCTTTTAGCATCATCTATGACAATAGGTGTTGCCGTTCAGATCAACGGCTACAGCTGAAAATAAGGAAAGAATTGCACTAATATTGTTATAGTTAACATCAAGTGATCTGTCAGCAGCCACCGTGTATACCACTGATAAACAGCCTGTCTTTCATGGTGAAGACGAGGGTTGCCCAACAATCTATCTATGCTTTTTATCAAGTTGTTAGTCTGTACTGCTGACTTAAATAGCCAGCCTAAAGGCCTCATAGTGAGACAAATCAGCATTGATGGAAACTTTGATGGATTTTTGGATACTGTTGATAAAGAGATTGATATAGTATAGTCAACTTAATACCTGAAATTGATGTTTGTTCGCACTTCTATCTGTGTACTCTCCAAGGTACATGTTCACTCCAATCTAATGATTCATATGCAAATAATCTGTATAACCTTCACGTAGAGTTTGAATGTAGGCATTAATATCAATAGTAAGTAGGGTCATAATGTATTTCTTTTGGAACTAGCTGAAAGAAATAATACAGAAATTCGAAACCATAAAATCATAATCATTACCAAATACTTAGCCTACCTACGCGTTTAACAGTATAGATTTGATAAAATGGAGAGCTCATCAAAATATAATCAAATTTTTCCCCTTGAATCTGTTTTCCCGTAAAAAAAATTTTACCGTCAATTAAGTTAGAATGTTGAACTTTTGATATTGAAATAGTTCCATCTTGCAAAACATTTTTATTAAATACAATAAAAAAAACATCATCACCTCGTTTACCAAATAACCCTGTATATGTTAACACCTTACCAGTTTCTGGGTTTTTAAAAATAGACTTCATCACTCCTAGATGGCAACTTGAATAATGAAATCGCTCCGAATTATTAACTTCAATTTTAAAATCGCAACCTAACCCATTAAAAAAGGGTAAGTAAGTATATACTGATAGTATTACTATGCTAATTATAGCGATATACTTTAATTTCATCCAATGCTCCATTATACCCATAATAATAAAGACCTTTTTCCAAAGAATTGTTCAATCTCAAATATTCTTCATCTTCCTTATTTAGTTTTAACAAACCACAAAATGTAGCATCTTCAATATTTATGCAGTAAAGTTCTGAGGGTTTAGCCGAAATTAAAACTGCAATAATAACAGTAACAAAAAAGTAACCAACAACAAGAAGTTTTATAAAATTATTGTTTATTACACGCTGAACCTTTGACTTTTCAATACATTGGATGCTTATACGGTTATTATTTATGCTTTCACTTTTTAAAATGTCGTCGCTCTCATCGTTCGACGTCAACTCATCAATAACAGTGTTATTACTAGGTAGAACCTGAACTATTTTAAAGTTTTCATATTTACCACGTAAAATATATCCCTTACGATGTACCGTCTCAATAAAAATATCAGAATCTTTGCTACTCAATAGTAATCTAATGTTTTTTATTGCTGCATTTAATGAATTTGGTGCTACAAATTTATTTGGCCATCCTGCAGCCAGTAAAACATCCTTACTGACAAGCAGATCGTTATTTGTAACTAGGCAAGATAATATCAACGTTTCACTTTGGTTCAATCTTCCTATCATTTTATCTTGGTAAGCTAATTCACCAGAACATACATCAAGTGTCCACATAGAAATTTTACCCACACAATAGGTTACAATTGTTAATTATATTGACGTTTTTTAAATTTGCTAGCTCTTATTGCAACTAAAGCATTAGGGCAATTCTTTTTTGTAGTTCAAAAGCCCTTATCCTTGTTTTGGTGGTTTTGCTTAATAAACAGATTGAACCAAGTGCGGGCAGTCATACCAATACTATTGCCTATGTTTTAGTTAAGTGTTTATGGGCAGCTCTCTATGTCACTGCAGTATTGATTCAACATCCGTGATGCATTGACCCATGCTTCTTGTCGAGAATATCAGCTTTTTATCAGCTCTCGCTTCATCCCACACCTTGCATACTTGGCCATTAAGTTCTCGTACTGTACACTCTATTTCAATGCTGAACTGTTTACGGGCTAGTCCTACTTGCATGTTCGCTAGGTCAAACGCAGTATGGATATTCATCAGTTCAAGCTTTGCACTAATCCTGCGTCCTATTCCCCAAACATCACCTACCGCCAGCTGTTTTAAAATAGCGGTTCGGTCTTGGTCATTGTCGATGACACTCACGCCTTCATAACTCTCAATCTTCTTAGCAGCATGGTTAGCCAAGTTCAGGGTTTCCGCTATTCCCATACAAACAGGCAAGCGAGCTTCTTCCCATACTGCCCGTCTTATTAATTGACCTTGAGTGTGGAGGCATTTTATTACTGGATAGGAGTCCTTAAACGACAGGAACGTTTCATCGATGCTATAGGCATGCTGCTCAGGCGCAATACGGCCAATGATATCCATCATCTTGCTCGACAAGTCAGCATACAGTTCATAGTTAGAGGAACACGCAATCACACCACGCTCAGCACATTGTGCTATGACTTGAAAGTATGACACAACCTTCTGAATACCCACCTCTTTTGCCAGCCTATTCGCGGCAACAATCATCCCATCGTGATTACTGGCTACAACAACAGGCTTACCATGCCAATCAGGCAGAAACACTTGTTCAGCACTACAGTAAAAGCTGTTGGCATCGACTAGCGCAAACATCTACTTTTTACTCAGTTTTTTACTCAATACAGGACTTTTACGGTGGCAACGAATAGAACGAGTGATAACACCTTCAATAGTGAACTCGTCGTATTCATGAATAATGACAGGCTGGTGTTGCTGATTAGAAGAAAGCAGTAAACGGCGGGGATATCAATGATTTTACAGACAAACTCACTATTTAAATTAGCTGCAATGACATCGCCATTTCACACAGTCTCGTGACGGTCAACAATGAGAATACCACCATCAAAGATGCCGACATCTTGCATCGAGTCCCCTAGGGCATAAGCCATAAAAGTTAAGCTTGGGTGGTCGATCAATAGCTCATCCAAGCTTAGACCTAGCTGAGTGTATTCAGCCGCTGGTGACTCAAAACCTGTAATGCCAGCACGGGCAGGAGTAGGGATAACACGCATAGCAATTAAACACTGTTAATATACACAGTAATTATAGTCGCGGAATAGCCGCTATCAAACTCTATTAAACCACCTCGATATGCGCCACTAAATACTTTTCTTTATCGAAGTTAACATTTGGCAATTAGCTGTTTTCTTAGAATGAACAGGTTGACTCTAGTCGACTCATTAATTCAATCTTTAGGAGAGCCTGTGAAAGTCAATCAGACTTTAGTTATTCTTCAGCGATAACCATTCCAACCCCTGCTCTGCAAAGGCAAAAAATCTATCGCTATAACCTTGAGAGATCACACTACGGATGATCTCATGGTCAATATTCAGATAATCATGTACCAGTGCATTACGCAGGCCTATCACTTTACGCCAGCCATTTAATTCATCAGCTGGTTGTGCTCCTCGTTGACACAGGATCTCAAATGCTTGGTAGGCATCCTGCGGACTATGCCCTGCCTGTGCTTTAGCCCAATGTTTGGCAATACCAATGCAAGCTTCAATAGAGACCTGTAGTGTTCGCTCTGCTGCGCGATCTTCAAGATTAGATAGGGGACGCTGACTGAGTAATTGGCGCAATTCTCCAAGCTCGGCTTGATACCGGCTAAGGCTTAAGCGCAATGACGTGATATAGGCATTATCCAAAATAATAAAGTGGTTTTGGGCGGAATAATCGAGTTCCAATTGCGACATTATGCGAGACTCTTCTTGCATTCTTCGGTCTTCATCTCGACTAAAGATAAGTTTGTTGGCATTAATGATTCCGAAAGCCAGAGGGATTGGTGCAAGATTTATATCGACAACAGAAAGCTTCCCTTCGGCTAGCCCTAATGCTCGTTGCCAATCCATAGCAAGCAGTTCAGCTCTAATACGAGTATCAAGCACACTGTCCGCCTTTACCGGGTCGAATGCGACGGCTAAATCCCAATCGCTATGCTCGCTAGCATTTCCTTTCGCCTGCGAACCATAAAGCCATAATACTGCCACCTCAGAATGGCTTGCAGCTAATGCGTTTAGTTGGTGCAAATGCTGGCTCTGCTCGATAGTCATTAGTTTGGCTTTAGGTTAGTCATGATGTAAGTGTACCAACCCTGATTCGGACTTAACAGGTTAGATTCGTTTGTCACGTCCCCTAACGTTTTGACTCAGGGAGATAATCTCTATTCGGCCTTACAGGTCATGCCCCTAATTTTCTTGAACCAGCTGTTACTGACAAAGAGCCCACTGCTGCAGTGGCAATATGATTGCTCCACCACTCCATTAACTTGGTCCGTCGCTCTAGGTAGGTCGTGCGATTATAGGCACTGCGGATTTGGTTTTTATCAACATGGGCTAACGCTGCCTCAATAACATCACCATCAAAGCCTTGTTCATTTAAGGTTGTGCTCGCCAGTGAGCGTAAACCATGCCCCGTTGTTCTTCCCTTTAATCCCATTCGCCCTAATGCTTTGTTGATGGTTTCAGGATCTGTGTGCTTTTTAGGATCTTTAGATGACGGAAAAACGAATTGGCTTTGTTCACTGATCGGCTTAACAGTTTCGAGTATCGCGAGGGTATGCTCTGTAAGCGGGATAATATGCTCACGATTCATTTTCATGCGTGATTCAGGAATAGTCCAAAGTTTGGCATCAAAATCGATTTCTTCCCAACGGGCTCCGGCCGCTTCATTTGGCCTGGTCATTGTGTGCAATTGCCATTCAATCAAACACCGGGTCGTTAACAATAAATTGGCGTTTGCAATAGTCTGCAGCAACTCAGCTAGCTCTGCTGGTTTTAATGCTTTCAGATGTTCTACTTTGCTCTTTCTAAATACTTCTCGAATACCTGACAACGGATTAGCATGAATGTAACCAGAATTAACTGAAAAGTTCATGATTTCATTCAGCAACTGAGCGGTACGTTTAACCGTTTCAAGATGCCCCTTCTGCTCTAGGGGCTTGAGCGCGGCAATGGCTATGGGAGCCGTGAGTCTGCTAATCGCAATACTCCCCAGTTTAGGGAAGGCATACAGCTCAAGCTTTCGCCAATTGCCTTCGATGGTTTTAGGCTTGATGCTTCCTTGCTTTGAGTCCATCCACATTTGTGCAATATGCTTGAGCGTTTGAGCGTTCTCTGTTGCCGCTTTTAATTTGTTTTCAACTTTAAGTAATTGAGGGTCGATGCCTTCGGCCAAGTTTTTTCGCGCTTCTAGCGCTTTATCTCGCGCCTCAGCTAAGGATACGTCAGGATATGAGCCTAAACCAAAATAGGTGGGTTTGCTGGTGGAGGGACGTATGTATCTAAATTCCCAAGTTTTCCCTGCAGTGCGCACATAGAGATAGAGATTGCCACCATCTGACAATCTATAGGGCTTTGCTTCCGCTTTAGCATTGAGCACCGCTTTTGCAGTCAGCTTATTTGTACTCCTTCCCATACCGTTTTACCCTCTCAAATTAAACCCAAAAGTAATGCTTGATTTTGGCATCATTTTTTACTCGAAAATCAAGCATTACTTATCACTGAATAAATTCAGACAAATCAGGATATTGCCAAGTTAAATCTGGGCCATAAAATCGAGAAAATCAAGTTAAAAAACGGCATAAAAAAAGGGTGTTTTTGAAGCCAAAAGTAATGCCAAAATTTACCAAATTTTCTTGGCATTACTTTGGGCATTACTAAAAATTTCGGATGCAGTAGGATGTCATCAAACAATATAGGATGATAAGTTATTGATTTTAATAAAATACAGGTAAGAAAAAAGACGTCCTAGGACGTCTTTAAACTTGAATGTGGCGGTGAGAGAGGGAGTCGAACCCTCGATACGTTTCCGTATACACACTTTCCAGGCGTGCTCCTTCGGCCACTCGGACATCTCACCAGATTGTTGTCATTAGCTTTTAAGTGTCAATGAACACGGTTAATCGAGTTGAATAGTGCTTAACGTGTAAGCTTTCATCGTTAACGGAGCGGTACTGTACGCAAAAGCCTTTGTATGGTCAAGTAAAAAAGAATCGATTTCAGGCGGTTGCACAATTGCTAGACAAACCGCCCTCGTTCAAGGCGCTAAAATTAACCAATGCACTATTTTACTGTAAATTTATGGACTTCTTTAGACATGAGTTCGGAGTCATAGGTCAATGCTTTAGTCAATTCCCTTAGCTCATCGGAGATACGTTGAGTGTTTAAGTAAATATCGCTGATCTTTAACGCATTACGATTTACATCTTCAGACACTGCGGATTGTTCATGGGTGGCTGTCGCAATTTGCTCATTCATGCGGTTAATGATATCGACTTGTTCAACAATACGTTTAAGTTCGATACCTGCTTGCTCCGCTTCTTGGACGCTGGTATTGGCCTGTGCTAATCCGCGATCCATGGCTTTTACCGCTAAATTAGCGCTGGACTTTAATCTGTCAGTCATATTCTTGATGTCAGACGTCGATGTCTGCGAACGCTGCGCTAAGCTTCTGACCTCATCGGCTACCACGGCAAAACCCCTACCCATCTCACCAGCTCTGGCGGCCTCAATTGCGGCGTTAAGTGCTAACAGATTAGTTTGTTCTGCAATGCTGTTAATTACATCTAATACCACCACAATACCGTGAATTTCTCTATCGAGTTCATTGATGGCCTGTGAAGCACCATTAATATCATCCGCTAGTGCTTTTATTGCTTTGCTGGTTCTGCCAACTTCAAGGTTACCGGTTTTGGCCTCTTGGTTAGCCGAATTTGATGCTTCTGATGCCTGTACAGCATTACTCGCAATTTCGGCAACGGTCGCACTCATTTCGGTCATTGCCGATGCCACTTGCTCAGCCTCACTGTGGCCTGCCATCACATCTTGCTCCATGGCATGGGTGCAAACATCCATTTGTTCAACCGCCTGCTGTAATTTGCTAGCACTGGCACGCACTTGTAAGATAACGTTTTCAAAATCACTCATCATCTCGTTGAAAGCTAAGGCAAGTTCACCAAATTCATCTTGGCTGTTGTGGTTTAACCGAACACTGAGGTCGTAGTGTTTTCGTGCTTGTGTAACCGTAGAATAAAGATGATGAACACTCGTATGTAAATATCGGATCACCGATAAACTGAGCAAAAGTACAATGATCAGCACCAAGCTTAACGTCGCCAACACAAAAAACATTTGTTGATTGGCAGATGCAAGGCGTTCATGGGTGATATTCAAAAGATCAGCTGAAACTTGCTGCTCAAAATCCCGCAAGCTGTCAATCCGAGCTGAAGATTTAGCAAACCAGTCTTCTGGATTTTGTTGTTGAATTTTCTGGTTATCTTGGTCAAATGCAATTTGTCTTAGCGATTCAACGTCTTTGACTTCATTAGAATTTTGAATGCGGTTAATGGCATCAACCAAATTAGGTGTTGCCAATGCAATAAAACGCTCTAAATAGCTATTTTGCTCAGAAACTAGGGTAATAAACTTTGCGTAAACCTTAGGCTTAAACCCTGCTTGTCCAAATGTCGAACTTAATACTGCCCTCTCAATCCCTGCCCGTTCTTTCATTTGTAGGAAGGCACTAAATGCCGCCGCTTTGATGGCAATTTCTTGATTAGCCCCCGTTTTAGCGGTCTCATCAACAATCGCAAGTAGCTCTCGGTTGAGCGCCGTATAATAGGCTACTTCATCGGCAACACTGATTGACAGGCTATCAACCTGCGAGCGAATTGAAGCTAATTTACTGAGTTGAGTATTTAGATCGCGCAGTTTCGGCGCAAACACTGCGGGTAAATTGTGGTTTTCAATAAAAGATTGGAAATATTTGAGCTGAGTATCTGTCAATTGCCTTTGACTGGGTATTTTGCCTGCGAATGCCTTGCCCGCTGAGCCTATAAATCCGGCACTCATGCCCCGTTCTTTTTGCAACTCATGGACAAAGTTACTGTTTGTCACCGCCAATTCGCTTAGCTGCACGACGACTTTCAGCTCTTGACGATATTCATACTTTTCGATGAGAAATAGCGCGCCATATAAAAAACACGCAAATAAAGGGGGCAATACAACCATGAGTAATTTTTGCTTTAAGCTGAGGTTGCCAATCCATTGCCATTTCATAGGGATATCCTTAATCGACTTAGGGCTAAATTGTTAACCTATTATATAGCACAGGATGTTAATGATAACGATAGAATAACGCTAATTTAGAAAATACTAATTATTATAAAAACAAATGGTTGCGACAATACAAGGCTAAACGGCTTTTCGAGATAAGGCTATAAATAAGGCCAAGGGAGAAAATTTCGTGTGATAAAAACAAATGAAAACTGCAACCGCAACAGCGGGAG
The DNA here is from genome assembly GCF_001308045.1 of Shewanella sp. Sh95. Classification (NCBI taxonomy): domain Bacteria; kingdom Pseudomonadati; phylum Pseudomonadota; class Gammaproteobacteria; order Alteromonadales; family Shewanellaceae; genus Shewanella; species Shewanella sp. Sh95. The sequence goes on along the minus strand of NZ_LGYY01000060.1, from coordinate 53,940 downwards.
GAAATGGCCTCCCGCATTCCGATTTTTAGCTAAAAAGTTGTGGGAATAAGCCTTTAATCCCAGCGGCAATGACTTCGATACCAATCGAGAGCATTAATAATCCCATAAGACGGGTAATCACGTTAATTCCTGTTTTACCTAAAATTTTATAGATAATAGATGCCATTCGAAACAGGCCGAAACTCACCAAACCAAAAATAATCACGGTAATAAACATCGCAATAAAATTGGATAATGAATTATGCTCAGCGGCAAACACAATCACCGAGCTAATCGCCCCAGGACCAGCCATTAACGGCAAGGCTAACGGCACAACCGCCACGGACTCCATAGCCGAAGATTCGCGGTCTTCCTCTTGGTTACGTTTTACTTCGCCCAATTTACCCTGCAACATCGACATCGCAATAATCGCGATCAGCGTGCCGCCGGCAATCCTGAAAGCCGAAAGTGAAATGCTAAACATATTCAAAATATGTTGTCCCGCGACGATGGTCACCAACAGGATCACCACCACCGCAAAGTTAGCCACTTTACCCGTATGGTTACGCTCGGCTTCAGTTTGATGGCTGGTTAAGCTCACAAACACTGGCAACAAACCAATAGGGTTGATAATGGCAACCAGGCCAAGAAAAAATTTAACGTAAAGTGTTAACTCCAAGTGACTATCCTTATTGAGCGTGTCACGCCAATTTCATCAAACTAAACTTAAGGGCAAGTATAGTAGCTTAAGCACAGATGACTGAAAAATGAGATTTTTGAGGTTAAATCACAAGTTTGAGTAATATCTGTTTACTGTACTCGGCTTATTTTAGACACAAAAGACACATAAGATCGCAATTGACGTATTTTTATTACATAAAAACCCTAAATTGACTGCAAGATCACACTTTAGCTTAGGCTTTAGGTGTAATTTTTCACCATAAAGAAGAGTTAGCGAATCGTGCATTCCCTAAATCTTTTTAGGAGTTTTAATCATGACAGTAACCAATGCCCAAGAACTGGATCTCATGGTCGAGCGCGTGGCCAAAGCGCAAGCTGAATATGCCAGTTTTAGCCAAGCCCAAGTCGATGCCATTTTCCGCGCCGCAGCTCTGGCCGCCGCCGATGCGCGTATATCGCTCGCGAAAATGGCCGCCGCTGAAACCCGAATGGGGGTGATTGAAGACAAAGTGATTAAAAATCACTTTGCCTCAGAATACATTTACAATAAGTACAAAGATGAGAAGACCTGCGGAATTTTGTCCGAGGACCCCACCTTCGGCACCATCACTATCGCCGAGCCCGTGGGCATTATCTGTGGGATTGTCCCCACCACCAATCCCACCTCCACCGCCATTTTCAAAGCGTTGATCAGCCTTAAAACCCGTAATGCGATTATTTTCTCCCCTCACCCGCGGGCAAAAGTCTCGACCACTACTGCGGCTAAACTGGTGTTAGATGCCGCCATAGCCGCCGGTGCGCCCAAGGACATTATCGGTTGGATTGATGAGCCCAGTGTGGCGCTTTCGAATCAATTGATGACCCATCCTAAAGTGAATCTTATCCTCGCTACGGGCGGCCCAGGTATGGTGAAAGCCGCCTACTCTTCAGGCAAACCTGCCATTGGCGTAGGCGCAGGTAACACCCCAATTGTGATTGATGAAACCGCCGATATAAAACGTGCGGTTAGCTCGATTCTGATGTCTAAAACCTTCGATAACGGTGTGGTGTGTGCATCAGAGCAAGCGGTGATTGTGGTCGATAGCATCTACGAGCAAGTTAAAGAGCGCTTTGCCACCCATGGTGGTTATCTCTTAAATGCCGCGCAAACCGCTGCGATGCAACAAGTCATTCTTAAAAATGGCGGCTTAAATGCCGATATCGTCGGCCAAAGCGCCGCGACCATAGCGCAAATGGCGGGCATTGATGTCCCCCACACCACTAAGGTCTTGATTGGTGAAGTCACCGATATTACAGAGGCCGAAGCCTTTGCCCACGAAAAACTCTCTCCTTTACTTGGTATGTACCGCGCAGCCGATTTTAATGACGCCGTCGATAAGGCTGAAGCTTTGGTCGCCTTAGGCGGGATTGGCCACACATCAGGCTTATATACCGACCAAGATACCCAAACCGAGCGGGTCAAAACCTTTGGTTTTAGAATGAAAACCGCGCGAATTCTAATCAACACTCCAGCCTCACAAGGCGGAATTGGCGACCTGTACAACTTTAAACTCGCCCCCTCACTCACCTTAGGTTGTGGCTCTTGGGGGGGGAACTCGATTTCCGAAAACGTCGGCCCAAGCCATTTAATCAATAAAAAAACCGTCGCTAAGAGGGCTGAAAACATGCTGTGGCACAAGCTTCCTTCGTCTATCTACTTCCGCCGCGGCAGCTTACCTATTGCGCTTGAAGAATTGAGTGATAAAAAGCGCGCCCTCATTGTGACCGACAGATTCCTGTTTAACCAAGGTTATTGCGACGAAACCTTAAAGATTTTAAAAGCCCAAGGTCTTGAAACCGAAGTGTTTTACGAAGTGGAAGCCGACCCCACACTGGCCACAGTGCGCCAAGGTGCCAAAGTGGCCAATAGCTTTAAACCCGATGTGATTATTGCCTTAGGCGGTGGTTCGCCCATGGATGCAGCCAAGATTATTTGGGTGATGTACGAGCATCCAGATGTCGACTTTGCCGATTTAGCACTGCGTTTTATGGATATCCGTAAACGTATCTATAAATTCCCTAAAATGGGCGTCAAAGCCACTATAGTGGCGATACCGACCACTTCCGGTACTGGCTCTGAAGTCACACCTTTTGCCGTGGTCACCGATGAACAAACCGGCAAAAAATATCCCATTGCCGACTATCAACTCACCCCTAATATGGCGATTGTTGACCCGAATCTGGTGATGGATATGCCGAAATCCTTAACCGCTTTCGGCGGAATCGATGCGATCACCCACGCGCTCGAAGCCTATGTCAGCGTGATGGCGAACGAGTACAGCGATGGTCAAGCCCTGCAAGCTCTTGACCTGCTGTGCAAATATTTGCCTGATGCTTATCAGCTTGGCGCCGCATCCCCCATTGCCCGTGAAAAAGTGCATAATGGCGCCACCATAGCCGGTATCGCCTTTGCCAACGCCTTCCTTGGGATCTGCCACTCTATGGCTCACAAGCTGGGCGCCGAGTTTCACTTAGCCCACGGGCTAGCGAACGCGCTGCTGATCAGTAACGTTATCCGCTTTAATGCGACGGACTTACCGACTAAGCAAGCTGCATTCAGCCAATACGACAGACCAAAAGCCCTGTGTCGTTACGCGGCCATTGCCGATCATTTAGCCCTAGGTGGCAACTCAGATGCGCAAAAAGTTGAAAAATTGCTGGAGAAAATCGAGCAGCTCAAGAAGACGCTGGGCATTCCTGCGTCAATCCAAGAAGCCGGAGTTAACGAAGCCGACTTCCTCGCCAAAGTAGATATGCTTGCCGAGGATGCCTTCGATGACCAATGTACTGGTGCCAACCCTCGCTATCCGCTAATTAGCGAGCTAAAACAGCTACTACTCGACAGCTACTATGGCCGCCCTTTTACCGAGCAATAGTGCTCAATAGATATAAAATCTAAGCAATAAAAAATTGTTAAATGCAAAAGCCCTCGTTTGAGGGCTTTTATCGTTTTAACTTAAGCAAAATCAATTGATGACACAGTACACAACGTTACGATTGACTTGCTAGCTTGATATCAAATAAGTAACAAACTCAATTAATTCAGTGCTAACACATAGTCGATGGCACTGGTAATCGCCGCAACTTGAGCTAAATTGCACTCAGCAGGCGTGGCCGATGGGCTGTCGGGATACACTTCCGTGGTGGTGTTATAAATACACCCCGTCACACTGCTGCATAAACCTAGCGCTTTCAATGGGTAATTGATCACCCCGTGTTGTACTACTGTCGAGCCGATAATCTCGCCCTTGTCATCGGCAGGCGCGATGTGAGTCACTTTGCTCACGCCATCGATAATCGACTTTTGGAACGCATCCTGCGGATTTTCGGTATCGCCTACAGCATAAAAACCATCAGGTATAGTGCCAGGGATAAAGTCTTTGCCGTCACGCGCGGCCAAGGCTGGACGAAATTCATCCTCATCCGAGTCGGTGGTTTCATGTAAATCCACATGCACATCAAAACCTTGTGGAACGCTTGCCACCAGTGCCATCAGTGCTGCCGACTCTTCTGCTGGGCTATTAGCATAAAACGAGCGGTTTGGATCGATAGCTTTCGGGTTCCAGCGATTAATAGTCTCATAACCCCAAGGGCTTACACACACTGCCACCACTAAGTTTACCCGCTCAGCATAGTGAGCCGCGTTGTTAGCCAAAAAAGCCAAGGCGCCATGCACGCCACTGGTTTCGTAGCCGTGTACGCCCCCTGTGACTAATACCGTTATCTTTTTCGGATCAAAGCTTGCTGATTTGACCGCAAATAAAGGGTAACGCGCTGGATCAATCGATAAAGCGCCATATTGCACTACATTCAGCCCTAATGCGGCCAGTTGTGACTCTATCGCTTTTAGTGGCGTGACAACATTGTCTTGGTAAGAACGCTTAATTTGCGTGCTAGCAAACCATGCGGCCTTTTCGGCATCGCCCCATTTTTCACCGACTGTCCCGATTGGGTAAAAACTCACATTCGCCATAGGTTCTCTTCTTCTGATTTTATGTTTTGGTCTTATGGTTAAAGATTGTTATAGCTCAAAGCACGAGTTGCATCGGAATATCGCGGATCCCACCACGCTCACGAATATCACTTTGCGCAATAAAGCCAAAGCGCTGATAGACAGGCAGCGCATTCACCGCCGAGTTAACGGTAAATGTGCCGGGATTCCCCTTCGCAAGACACTCAGCTTTAGCATGCTCCCACAGCTGACGCGACAGGCCTTGCCCCTTGGCAATATCCGCCACAAATAGATGATAAAGATGACTGTTATCCTTCATCCCCACCACACCGACAAGTTCGCCAGCCTCATTCATTGCAACATGATATTGATAACCCAAGGCAAAATAATGAGCCACCGACTCAACCGACATGGCGTTGACTAAGGTTTCAGCGCCCATATTAGTGCAAGTGGGAGCGATATAAACCTGTGTAAGCTGCGTGATTAATACGCTTATCGCTTCAATATCTGTTGTACTCGCCGCTCTGATCAGCATCTTTATTCCTTAACTGAGTGTGTTTAACTACGCATTCAACTGGAGACAATTAAAAAGCCAGAACAGGGTTCTGGCTTTGGCAACAAGTTAATGGGACTTAGTACACTGCGAATTTAAGTCCATCATCCTCGATTACTTTTTCGTCCAGCTGTCCATCCAACGGAACACATTCGCGTACCATTGTTCTAGATTTTCTGGCTTTAAGATCCAATGGTTTTCATCAGGGAAAATCAGCAATTCAGATGGAATCCCCTTACGCTGCATAAAGCTAAATGCTGCTAATCCTTGACCATAAGGCACGCGGAAGTCTTTCTCGCCATGGATAACCAGCATTGGTGTCTTCCAGTTTTCGACATAGTTAACGGGGTTGAACTGCTCATATAACGCTTTGTTATCCTGATAAGTGCCGCCAAACTCATGCTCTGGGAACCAGACTTCTTCGGTCACATAGTACATGGAGCGCATATCGAACAGACCCGCGTGGTTAACGAGGCACTTAAAGCCATCGTTCCAGTTACCTTGGATCCAGTTCATCATGTAGCCGCCGTAAGAGCCACCTAAGGCACAGGCATTTTGTGGATCGAGCCATTTTTGTTGTTGGCTCACCGCAGCCAGACCTTTTTGTAAGTCTTCTAATGGCTTACCGCCCCAATCTTGGCTGATAGAATCGGTAAAGGCTTGGCCGTAACCAGTTGAACCGTGGAAGTCCACCATCACAACGCCGTAACCCGCACCGGCCCATAACTGGGCGTTCCAACGGCCACTGAAACCGTTACCAAATGAACCTTGCGGACCGCCGTGGACTAGGTATGCAATCGGATACTTTTTGCCTTCTTGGTAGTTGGCAGGTTTGATCCAGTAGCCGTAAACATCTTCGTTGTTCCAACCCTTAAAGCTAAATTGTTGGAATTCACCGAATTTAATTTCGGCCAGTTTGTCTTTGTTGACTTCGGTTAGACGTTTCAGGCCTTGACCGTCGGTGTTGATGCGATACAGATCGCCCGGCTCAACTAAGGTTTTGCTGTCGAAAATCAGTTGATCATCGGCGATCGCAATCAGGCTATTACTGCCGTCGCTATAGACAGACTGCACATCACCAAATTGAGTATTCACTTTAAAAATAGACACTTGCCCGATATCCTGCGCCGTCACATACAGAGTGCGGTTGTCCGGTGCAAACATCAGCGAGCTTGGGCTTCTGTCCCACAGCGGTGCGACTTCCTTCGACTGTCCGGTGCTAGTATCACGCAGCATAATGCGATAACGGTCAGCTTCGAAGCCAGGTTTAGTCATCGCGAGGTACGCCATATAACGACCATCGCTTGAGAATGTTGGCTGGGCGTCCCAAGCGATGTTATCCGCGGTTAAGTTAGTGGCTTTACCACCGTTCACACTCACCTGCCACAAATCGTAGTTGGTAGTCCAAGCTTGATCTTTACTTGGCGCCTTGGCGCTGTACACCACATATTGGCCATCTGGGGTGAAAGTCACTTCTTCCATGCCTGAGAACGGTTTAGGCGGCGTTTCGGTGTCTAAGCCTTGAGTGATATCAACCACTTTAGTCAGCTTTTCACCGTTGAGGGCGCCGACAAATAAGTGGTTACGGGCATGGTCTTCCCACGTATCCCAGTGACGTACCATCAACTGCTTGTATTCACGGCCCGTCGATTTACGCTCTTCTTCAGCCTTAAACTTGTCTTTTGAGCACGCTAAGTCTTTACACTCTGGAAAGACACGCATACTAAGCACGATTTGCTTGCCATCGTTTGACAGTTTGTAACCATCGATATCCAGTGGCAGATCAGAAACTTGCTGCGCTTCACCACCGGTTAATGGCAGTTGGAACAGTTGGCTTGACCCGCTGCGGCTGGCGAGGAAATAAATCGATTTGTCATCGTTTGCGAAGCTGACATCGTGCTCTGTACCGGCGGCAGAGGTGAGCTGCAGCGGTTTCGCGTCTGCTTGCGTCAGATCGAGAAGATATAAATCCGAGCTTGCCTCTCCCTTGTCATTAACGGTTTTCAGGCCGTAAACCAGTTTTGTACCGTCGTGAGATACCACGGCTGAATGCAATTTGTTGAGTTTAACCAGCTGTTGCACAGTAAAAGGCTTAGGATCGGCCGCATGGGCAGAGCAGGCCAAACCTGCCGCGCCAAGCGCCAATAGGAGAGGAGCTATTTTCATTGTTATATCCATCTTTTGTTAAACACATTCGGTAGTTGTACCGAATGAACGGTCAAAACGAACATCAATCGTCTCTATGAAGATAAGTTTGCCACACTAACGAAACAAAAACGCTCAAGCAAGCCAAAAGGCGTACTTGAGCGGATTTTTTTGTGACAAATTGTCAGTCAATCAAGAATAGTCTGATTGAGTACCACTCGCCTTGCTATCTTGCTCAAATCCCGCTTAAAAAAACGACACTTTTGCAAGAAGGCCATTTGCTTAGGCTTTAGCGTTAGCGATATTCACTTTCCAAACCGCTGGCCCCGTTTCATGGGCATTCACGCCGTTTGAGTCAACCGCTACAGTCACAGGCATATCTTCAACGTCAAACTCGTAAATCGCTTCCATACCTAAATCGGCAAAAGCCACAACGCGGGATTTCTTAATGGCTTTTGACACTAAGTAAGCCGCGCCGCCAACGGCCATCAAGTAAACAGCTTTGTGTTTCTTGATAGATTCAACGGTCGCAGGACCACGCTCAGCCTTACCAATCATGCCCATCAGGCCAGTTTTTTCTAGCATCAGATCGGTGAATTTGTCCATACGGGTCGCGGTTGTAGGTCCTGCAGGACCTACAACTTCATTACCGACGGGGTCAACTGGACCAACGTAGTAGATAAACTTACCAGTAAAGTCGACGCCTTCAGGTAAACCTTCGCCGCTTTCAATCAGGCTTTGGATACGCTTATGGGCAGCGTCACGTCCGGTGAGCATTTTACCGCTTAACAGAATGGTTTCACCGCTCTTCCACTGCTCGATATCCGCTTGTGTGACAGTGTCTAAGTTAACACGGCGCACATCGCTGCCCACTTCGCGGGTGATTTCTGGCCAGTCGCTCAGCGATGGTGGAGTAAGATCAGCAGGACCAGTTCCATCTAGATGGAAGTGAACGTGGCGCGTTGCCGCGCAGTTCGGGATCATCACCACAGGTTTGGATGCTGCATGAGTCGGCGCAGATTTGATTTTCACGTCTAACACAGTGGTTAACCCGCCAAGACCTTGAGCACCAATACCTAAGTTATTAGCACGTTCGAAAATGTCTAAACGCAGTTTTTCTTCGGTAGTTTGTGCGCCGCGCGCCATTAATTCGTGAATATCCACGCTTTCCATTAAAGCTTCTTTGGCGAGCACTGCGGCTTTTTCAGCGGTGCCGCCAATACCGATGCCGAGCATGCCAGGAGGACACCAACCCGCGCCCATCGTTGGCAGCGTTTTTTCAACCCAAGCGGCGATATCGTCAGATGGGTTTAACATCACCATCTTGGCTTTGTTTTCGCTGCCGCCGCCTTTGGCGGCGATAGCGACTTCAATATGATTGCCTGGCACCATATCGATATGCACCACGGATGGGGTGTTGTCTTTGGTGTTTTTACGGCTACCGGCAGGATCGGCCACAATCGATGCACGCAGTGGGTTATCTGGATTGGTATAAGCACGACGCACACCTTCATCGACCATTTGCTGCACGGTCATATCGGTTTTGTCCCACTTAACCCCCATACCAATCTTAACGAAGGTAGTCACGATACCCGTGTCTTGGCACAGTGGACGTTTGCCTTCGGCAGACATACGCGAGTTAATCAAAATTTGCGCAATCGCATCCTTCGCCGCCGCACTTTGCTCACGCTCATAAGCTTCGCTCATGGCATCGACAAAATCTTTGGGATGGTAATAGGAGATGTATTGCAGGGCATCGGCCACACTTTCAATGAAGTCGGCTTGTTTAATCACTACATTTTCAGACGTTTCATGGTGAGATGACATAGTAGGTGCGCTCCAGCAGCCTTTAGGGCCTTACTTGTTTTTTGTGTAATTCTTTCTGGGCCAATATGATACTCTTTCCCATCTTTTTGGGCTACATCACATTTTTAGATAGGGTTAATAGATGGCAAATAGGGCGGCATTACCGCTGGCAGTACGCCAACTTGACTGGACATTCAGCACTGCAGCAATCTTCGAACACTTTGCAGCCGAGCCTTGGGCCATCTTGCTCGACTCGGCCAATGCGGCCCATCAGGACGCTAAATTCGATATGATTTGCGCAGGCCCCATCGCCACCCTGATCACCCAAGGCGAGCAGACTGACATTCAAGTTCATCAGCCTGAATTAACCAAACCGACTCACCTCAGCCCGCAGGATGACCCTTTTTCGCTGATCAAACAGCTGCTGCGCTATTGGTATCCACAATCCTTTGCCTGCGATTTGCCCTTCAGTGGTGGCGCTATGGGCAGTTTTAGTTATGATTTAGGCCGCCGAATTGAGCAGCTCCCCAGCACAGCGGCTAAGGATATTCACCTCGGCGAGATGAATATTGGCTTTTACGACTGGGCACTGATTTTTGATTATCAGCAGCAAAGCTGGTTTATGGTGCACTATTTAGGCGATGCCGCCCTCGATACTCAATTGAACATAATTGAAGCAAAAATAGCCAACACCACAAAACAGACTGAGTTTAGTCTCACAAGCCCTTGGTCGGCGCAACTCACCAAAGCCCAGTACACCTCAAAATTTAATCAAGTACAGGCATATCTACAAAGCGGTGATTGCTATCAAATTAATTTAACTCAGCGATTTGAAGCTGAGTATCAAGGCGATGAATGGCTCGCCTACTGCAAACTGCGCAGTGCCAATCAGGCGCCCTTCTCTGCCTTTATGCGGCTTGAGGCCAACGCGATTTTATCGATTTCGCCTGAGCGTTTTATTCAGCTGCGCGGGGATGATATTCAAACCAAACCGATTAAAGGCACCTTGCCACGCCATGCCGATCCGGAGCGGGATAAACAGGTGGCACAAACACTCGCCAACTCCCCTAAAGATCGCGCCGAAAACGTAATGATTGTGGATTTGCTACGTAATGATATCGGCAAAGTCGCGGCGCCCGGCTCAGTACAAGTACCACATTTATTTGCCATAGAAAGTTTTCCGGCTGTGCACCATTTAGTGAGTACCGTCACCGCTAAACTCGATCCACAATACCACGCCAGTGACTTACTGCGGGCAGCCTTTCCCGGCGGTTCAATTACCGGCGCCCCCAAAATTCGCGCCATGGAAATTATTGAAGAACTGGAACCCTCACGCCGCAGTCTGTATTGTGGTTCAATAGGCTATATCAGCCAAGATGGGCAAATGGATACGAGCATTACCATCCGCACTATTGTTGCCGAGCGCGGCAAGCTCTATTGTTGGGCTGGCGGAGGGATCGTCGCCGACTCCAATGTCGATGCCGAATATCAAGAAAGCTTTGATAAAGTCAGTCGAATCTTACCCTTGTTAGATAGCCCTCAATAATCGACAGGAATGAGTGGGAAACCTATGGATCAAGCGGAATTTAGACTCAGATTCAATCTACACCCATTAGCTAAGCAAGATCCGGCGGCGCTCCCTCACCAAGGACTGCGAAAAGCGGCGGTGTTAATTCCCTTGCAGGAAATCCGTGGCGAGCTCAATCTGATTTTAACCCAAAGACCCATGCATCTTCGGGCGCACCCAGGACAAATCAGTTTTCCGGGAGGAAAAATTGAACCCAGTGATCCAAGTGCGATTATGGCGGCATTACGAGAAGCCGAAGAGGAAATTGGTCTTTGCAGAGAAAATGTGGATGTGATAGGTACTTTCCCTGCCCACAATACCTTTACTGGGTTTGAAATTACCCCAGTGGTCGGGATCATCAAGCAAGATTTTACCTTAAGGCTCGATCCAGGCGAGGTTGCCGATTGTTTTACCGTGCCTTTAAGTTTTTTTATCGAACCAAGCCATCGGCATCGTAACGCATTCTTACGCAAAGGCCGTTATTACAGCGTACACTTTATCCCGTATCAACAGCGTTTTATCTGGGGAGCGACAGCGGCGATCATCGATCACCTCTGTCGGCATGTGAGTCTGCCCGAGGAGATGCTGTAAAGCCGCATTGCTCTTTTGGATAATTTAAATCACAAAATGTACATATAAGCCCGCCACTAACGACGTTAACAGCAGCAAGGGAATATTAAACCAATAACCCAGTTTACTGTGGTGGGCAACATAGTAGTTAAACGCCAGACTTATCAGACTTATCGCACCACAGCCCCAGATGATATATTGCAGTAATTCGGTTTCGCTTGGGTCCCAATAGTGCCTGAAGGTTTCGCCGCGACTCAAGTAGGACCCGACCTCTCGTTCGGGGCGAGCCTCGCCAAACACCATCAGCGCGTACACCGCCAATGTCCAACCCAAAATAGATAATGTCGCGAGGATGAGCTGGAATATTTTAACTTTTCTCATATCGCCTCCGAACGTTTAACGCACGATAACCAAACAACCTAAAGATGTCGGATTGTGGTTGATTGGGTATATATTGCTTAATAGCGGTAATATTCACCTCAGGATACCTTTTTCAGCTTGAGAAAAGCCACCAGCAAGGTAATATAAACCTCCAAAATTTTCATATAAAACGTTTCGTTGGAGAACTAAGCAACAATGAGTATTGCATCAGTCGCTTCTGTATTTAAAGGTGAGCACGCAGTCGGTTCTACAGTCACCGTACGTGGATGGGTAAGAACTCGTCGTGACTCTAAAGCTGGCATCTCTTTTTTGGCAGTCTATGACGGCTCCTGCTTCAATCCTATTCAAGGTGTCGTGCCAAATAGCTTAGAAAATTACGACAACGAAGTGTTAAAGCTAACTGCTGGCTGCTCGGTGATCGTAACCGGTGAGATTGTGGAATCTCCAGGCGCGGGCCAAGCCTATGAGCTGCAAGTGACTCAAGTTGAAGTGACTGGCTGGGTTGAAGATCCAGACACTTATCCAATGGCGGCTAAACGTCATTCTATTGAGCATTTACGTGAATTGGCGCACTTACGCCCACGTACCAACATCATTGGTGCCGTTGCTCGCGTACGTAACTGTTTATCTCAAGCCATTCACCGTTTCTACCACGAAAATGGCTTCGTGTGGGTATCTACACCGCTGATCACCGCATCTGACTGTGAAGGCGCAGGTGAAATGTTCCGTGTATCCACACTGGATATGGAAAACCTGCCACGCACCAGTGATGGCAAAGTAGACTACGACAAAGATTTCTTCGGTAAAGAGGCTTTCTTAACCGTATCGGGCCAATTAAACGGCGAAACCTACGCCTGCGCCCTGTCAAAAATCTATACCTTTGGCCCGACTTTCCGTGCTGAAAACTCAAACACTAGCCGTCACTTAGCGGAATTCTGGATGGTTGAGCCCGAAGTGGCCTTCGCCACCTTAAGCGATATCGCCAGTCTCGCTGAAGGCATGCTGAAATACGCCTTCAACGCGGTATTAGCTGAGCGTATGGACGATTTGCAATTCTTCGCCCAACACGTGGATAAAACCGTAATTGAGCGTCTGCAATCCTTCGTCTCGAGCGATTTCGCCCAAGTGGATTACACCGATGCAGTAGATATTCTGCAAAAATGTGGCCGTGAGTTCGAATTCCCAGTGTCTTGGGGTATCGACTTATCCTCTGAGCACGAGCGTTATCTGGCCGAAGAGCACTTTAAAGCCCCAGTGGTTGTGAAGAACTATCCAAAAGATATCAAAGCCTTCTACATGCGCCTTAACGAAGACGGTAAAACCGTTGCCGCGATGGACGTATTGGCTCCTGGCATTGGTGAAATCATCGGTGGTTCGCAACGTGAAGAGCGTTTAGACGTGCTGGATATGCGTTTGGAAGAAATGGATCTGAACAAAGAGGATTACTGGTGGTATCGCGATCTTCGTCGTTATGGCACAGTGCCACACGCAGGTTTCGGTCTAGGCTTTGAGCGTTTAGTGTCTTACGTCACTGGCGTATCAAACATCCGTGACGTGATCCCCTTCCCACGCGCGCCACGTACCGCAAACTTCTAATCTTATTTATTCGAGATAAGACTTTAAAACGCGCTATTAGCGCGTTTTTTATTGCCCTTCAAAAATGCTTTAAAATGCATCACTTGGTCAAACTCCTTCGCCTCAGTCCTTGCGCTTTAGGGGCGAAGAAATCTAAGATGGCAGCGGCTAATACAGTGTCGTTATTTTCTGAATAGCCCAGTTGCATGTTAGTGGCGTAGTTGCACGAAGCAACTCAACAGCATTTTGCTCAATCGAGGAATCATAATGTCAAAGATCAATTTACTTTTGCTGTGCGGCGGTGGAAGTGCGGAACACGATATTTCCCTACTGTCGGCTAATTATTTTGAAACCTCGTTAGCAAAATCAGAACAGTTCAATGTACTACGTGTAGTACTGGATAAATTTGGCCAATACCAAACCGCCGCAGGCGATGACTGCGAGCTGACCAATAACCGTGAGATCCGCTTTCGTGACGAGAGCAAAGCCCCTTGGCCCGTGGATTATGTGATCCCTTGCATTCACGGTTACCCAGGTGAGACAGGCGACATTCAGTCTTACTTTAATCTTATCCAACTGCCCTACTTTGGTTGCGAATCCGAAGCGAGCAGTAACTGCTTTAACAAGATCACCGCCAAAATGTGGTTCAGCGCCTTAGGCATTCCCAACACGCCTTATATCTTTTTAAATCAATACGATGATGAAGCCATTGCCCAAACTCAAGCGGCACTTGAAAATTGGGGGTCAATTTTCGTCAAGGCTGCGTCTCAGGGCTCATCGGTCGGTTGCTATAAGGTGGATGAGGCTAGCAAAGTGAGTGAAGTGCTTAAAGATGCCTTTGGTTATGCGCCCTATGTGATTGTTGAAAAAACCATTAAAGCCCGTGAACTTGAAGTCGCCGTTTACGAATATCAAGGTGAAGTGATCGCCACCCTACCCGGTGAAATCATCTGCGATAGCAATACCTTCTACACCTTCGATGAAAAGTACGCGAAAAACAGTAAGGCGCGAACCGATGTCGTCGCGCAAAATGTACCGACTGAAATCAGCGATCAGATCCGAGCCTATGCGATTAAAGCCTTTAAAGGCATGAAGTTACGTCACCTGTCCCGTATCGACTTTTTCTTAACCGCGGACAATGAAATCCTGCTGAACGAAATCAATACCTTCCCAGGTTCGACGCCCATTTCGATGTTCCCTAAGATGCTGCAAAATCATGGGCATGATTTCACCCAATACTTAAGTTTAGTGATTAACAGTCAGTTAGCGGTAAAGTAACCACCTTAATCAAACAATAAGAGCGCCAATGGCGCTCTTATTGTTTGAGATGATACATAGTGATGATGATCAACGCGGCGACATGGCCGCTTGTTTCGCCAGTAATTCAAAAAACGCTGCCTTGGGCATGGGTTTATAAAATAGATAACCCTGAATTTCTTGAATATGGTTATCCATCATTACCTTAAGCTGTTCTTGAGTTTCAACCCCTTCCGCCGTGACTCGCAGATTAAGTGCATGACTTAAGCGTACTATCGCTTCAATCAAGGCAAGATGTCGCTCACCTTCCGCGAGCCTGTCAATAAAGCTCTTGTCGATCTTAATTTGATCAATAGGGAAATTCGCTAAATAAGACAACGAAGAATAACCCGTGCCAAAATCATCGAGGGAAATATTAATACCTCGACCACGTAACTCATTAAGCACTTGAATTAAATGAGTATGTTTTTTCATTAACAGGGATTCGGTGATCTCCAAGGTGATCAACTCATAGGGAAAATCCTCTATCCCTAAACCTTCAATAATATCGGCGAACGAATCACAAAACTCATCCTGCAACTCATGAGACCAAAATTCAAAGGTCGACACGTTAATCGCTAAACTCATCGGCCAACCGAGCGCTTGCATTTCAATAATGGTTTGCATCACAGCTTGGCGCACACAACGGCCAATATTGACAATTAAACCACTGTTTTCAGCAATGGGGATAAACTCATCGGGGGAAATAAACTGTCCTTCATGCTGCCAGCGCAGTAGCACCTCAGCACGCACAATGAGCCCCGTTGTCGCATCGACTATCGGTTGAAAGTACAACTCGAAAGCTTTTTGCTCTAATGCTTGCTTGAGTAGCGTGTGTAAATTAGCAATACGTTCTGCATTTTGTTGCATTTGTTCGGTAAAAAAATGATATCTATTACGGCCATTCGCCTTAGAGATATACATCGCTTGGTCAGCGCAGTTTAACAGTTGCTCTAAATCGAGGGCATCTTCAGGGAATCGCGCAATACCAATACTCACTGAGCTATAAACGCCTTTATCGAGGGATAATTCATAACGTCGATAAACCTGCTTATTGATCTTGTCAGCGAGTTGCGACAGTTCTCTTTGAGTCACAACCCCTGGCAGTAGGATGGCGAACTCATCACCACCTAAGCGTGCAAACACCGCCTGCTCGTTCAAACAAGTTTTAACCTGTTCCACCATCTGCACTAAGAGGACATCGCCTTTGTCGTGACCGTAGGTATCGTTTACTTGTTTAAAGTTATCCAAATCCATCAACATAAAGCTAAAGCCAGGCGTTAGGCTATCGGCACAAATAAGCTCTTGGATTTGTCTAAACAGGGCATTACGGTTAGCAAGTCCCGTTAGGGAATCGTTATTCGCTTGATATTTGATTAACTGAGCCGCTTTTTTACGCTCACTGACGTCAGAAAATAACCACGCAAACCCATTATCTGTACTATGGGGTTCACGAAAAACCGTTACGGTTAAATCGAGATAAAAGGTTTCACCATTATTCCGTAGACCGACCAGTTCACCCTGCCACATCTTCCCCTCAGAGAGATGGTTAAAGAGGGAAGCAATTTCATGGGGCTCAGAGGGAGAGAAAAACAGCTCAGGATTAAAATCTAAAATAGGCTCAGGCTGTGGCCAAACCATCAGTTTAAAAGCATCGTTGGCATAAAGTACCGAATGCTTTTCATTAGTGATCACCAGTGCTAGGGGTAAACGATCAAATATTTTCACTGCAAGACGCTGAAACTCCAGCGATCGACTACGTTCTATCGCTAAACTCGCTAATCTTGCTGCCTCAGCGATTAAGGTTAAATCCGCAGCCGTTGGGGATTTAATGACTTTGTAATACATTGCAAAGGTGCCAAGCACCTTACCTTGAGAATCTTTAATAGGTTCAGACCAACAAGCTCTTAATCCATGAACAAGTGCATAGGATTTATACAAGGCCCAATAAGGATGATGTTCGATATCCTCAACAATCACCCTTTCCCCCGTATAGGCCGCGGTACCACAGGAACCGGCCTCAGGGCCAATTTCGACGCCATGGATAGCTTGATTATAACTATCAGGTAAATGGGGCGCGGCCCCCATGAGCACTCTTTTACCGTCCTCACTGAGCAATAAGACCGAGGCGTGGGTGCCAAGGCGTTGATCTTCAATTTTTAACACTAAGGCATGGAGAATTTCTGCCAATGGCGCACCATTGAGCAGCATTGAAAGAATACCGTTGTAACACTCGAGGCTAACGTTTTGATTAAACGGGACACTTAACTTACCAACCGCACCTACAACCTGCATTCCTTCGTCCATAGTACCCTTGTCAGTTAGCGTGTAAGTTAACGACATTACTAAGGTGATTAACCTTTGTAAATTAGAAGTGAATTTTAGGAGTATAAACAAGCTAAAGCAACCTTTCGATGTGTAACCAAAGGTTGCTTTAGTCTAAGGAATATTGACGTTAAAGGGTTATTTTTGCCGCAATTGGGTTGCAAGTCCCTACACTAAAAGTCTTTTAAAACCACTCGACCTCCCATAAGAACAACCATACATCACAGCGCATTTCGCGAGCATGCTCTAGCAAGGGCACACTTCATGTAATCTCGAAGCGTCAACCCTCTAGGAAATTAGGCGAATATACTGCGGTTTATTCTTGAATGCGTTCAAGCTTTGCGAGATAAAAACCATCAAAACCAGTATCGGCTGGACTGATCGTTTCATCCTCGAGTAAACGGAAATTGGGATTTTCAGCTAAAAAGGCATCCACTTGACCGCGGTTTTCGCAGGGGAAAATCGAGCAAGTCGCGTACACCACAATGCCACCGACCTTCACCATGCGACTGTAACTACTGAGAATATGCTTTTGCAGTTCCATCAACACAGGTAAACGTTCAGCGGTATCACGCCATTTGGCGTCGGGATTACGCTTTAATACCCCAAGGCCAGAACAGGGCACATCGAGCAGGACGCGATCGGCGCTAAGTTTTAAGCGTTTAATGGTTTTAGAACCGACAATTAACCGTGTTTCGATATTGTGGGCACCATTACGACGGGCGCGCTCTTTCAGATTGTCGAGTTTCCATTGCTCCACATCCATCGCTAACAAACGCCCTTTACCTTGCATTTGTGCAGCAATATGCAAGGTTTTTCCGCCAGCACCGGCGCAGGCATCAATCACTCGCATACCCGGTTTGGCATCGAGCGCTGCGGCTACCCGTTGTGAGCCCGCATCTTGCTGCTCAAATAAGCCATCTTTAAAGCTATTGGTACGAAACAGTGCCGAATCCGATGTCACTTCAAGGGCAGAATCAACGCTTTCGACCGCTTGAGTTGAGACAAATTCGGCCGCTAATTTTTGCGTTAATTCATCACGGGTGACTTTTAAACCATTAACCCGCAGGAAACGTTTAGGTGGCGTGCTTAAGGCCGCGCGCTCTTTTTCCCACGAAGCCCCCAACTGCTCATGTCCCATGGTATCTAACCATTCCGGGCAACCGTCCCAAAGTACGGGGTTAGTTTTAGCCTGTTCAATACGCGCGGCTAAATCATCAGTATCCACTGGCAGTGAGTACTGCATTTTAGGCAGTTCCAGCGCGTGAAATAAGTGCCATACATTAAGTAGCTTTGAGCCTAAACGCGCCATTTCTTCCGGCTTGATGTCGGCTAAGAAACAGTAAAGATTTAAGCGGCGTAGAATATCGCCCGTTACAGTCGCGATCCGCGCCTGCTCGGCGGGTACTAACTTTAATCCTGAAAAATGCTGAGAATAAGCCCGGTCTAAGGGTTTTCCTTCGCTTAGCACCATAGCTAAGATATTGATCACTAATTCATTCGAGCTGGCAGAAAGCGGAGAATTCAACATTTACAGGTCACCGTGAGTAATAAAACCGAGGGATCATAGGAGGTCAGGCACGAATACGCAAGTAAACAGATGATCAGTTGCTATTAAGCACCGCAAAAGCCCAATAAAAAAGCGATCCACAGGGATCGCTTTCATAAAACACTCAAATGCTCTTACATTTTAGAGCCCCGAGCACCATAGAATAGAATAAAACCGTAGCACACCACAGGCAGAATAAATGCCAGTTGGATGCCTAAGTTATCGGCTAACACGCCCTGCAATAATGGTACAATCGCACCGCCCACAATGGCCAAACAGAGGATACCGCTGCCCTGAGAAGTATGGGGACCTAAATCTCGCAGTGCTAAGCTGAAAATGGTCGGAAACATGATTGAGTTAAATAATCCCACGCCCAAAATCGCCCACATGGCAATGCTGCCACTGGTTGTCATGGCCACCAACACTAACAATGCCGCCATAAAGGCATTGAAGGCAAGCACTGTGCCTGCGGGGATTTTTTGCATCACAGCCGAGCCGATAAAACGTCCGACCATCGCGCCGCCCCAGTAATAGGCGATGTAATGGGCCGCTTGTTCTTCTGGCATACCGACTATGTGTGATTCACCAAGGAAGTTGACTAAGAAGCTACCGATAGAAACCTCTGCGCCCACATAGACAAAAATCCCCACTGCGCCCAGCACTAAATGCGTGCTTTGTAGTGCGCTGGTTTTACCTAAATGGGTTTGAACCCCACCAGTTGTTTCAGTATGTTCACGGATCACTGGCAAATCTAACTTAGCAAAAATGATGGCAAGTACGGCAAGAGCTGCGGCGAGCAACAAGTAAGGCAGTTTAACGACTTCAGCCTCGGCATTGGCTTGCGCTAATTCAGAAGACGCCGTTGCCGCCACCGATAAAATCAAAATAGACCCAAAAAACGGCGCAACTGTGGTGCCGAGTGAGTTAAAAGCTTGTGTCAGGTTTAAACGGCTCGATGCAGTTTCTGCGCTACCAAGGGCGTTGACATAGGGGTTGGCCGCCACCTGTAAAATGGTGATGCCTGAGGCAAGCACAAAAAGTGCGCCGAGAAATAAACCGTAGGTTGCAAGGGATGCGGCAGGATAAAACAAGCCACAGCCGATACTGGCAATCACTAAGCCTGTGACAATCCCTTTTTGGTAGCCAAGTCGTTTAACAAGTTGGCCAGCTGGAATAGACACCAAGAAATAAGCCCCAAAGAAACAAAACTGGATCAACATCGCTTGGGTGTAATTGAGTGAAAAAACAGCTTTTAGGTGGGGGATCAGAATATCGTTTAAACAAGTGATAAATCCCCACATAAAAAACAGTGAAGTCAGTGATACTAGCGCAAAACGGTAGTTGCCATTATCCGATCCGCTGACGCTGGTCGTGTGGCTGCTGGTGTTAATAGATGACGCCATAGTTGTGCTCTCTAATCATGTTTTTATTATCTAAAGGGTATGTCCCTTAGGCGTTTGCGTAAAACAACAAGCAGTAACAATCGAGTTGTCACTGCTTGTTTGAGGCCATAGCAGGAAGACCGCTAACTTATACAACCAACTAGACCAATAGTGCATAGAAGCTGGCATAGGCTGAAAATATCAAGTTATCACCCTGCAAGTGTGCGGTTTTTAAACCATGTCCGGTTAATTCTTGCTGTAACTTAAGCCCTGCTAGCGACAACTGAGTCTCAGAGTCTAATAGGTTGAAGCAAACCAATAGCTTCTGTTCCCCAAGTTTACGCACAAACACCAATAACGGCTCTGGCGCATCGAGAAACTCAATCTCCCCTTCAATCAAAATAGGATAACCTTTGCGCCATGCAAGGAACTGACGATAGCTATGTAACATAGATGCGGGGTCAGCTTCTTGTACATCAACAGCCAGAGCTCGATGCTCGCTTGTCACTGGTAACCAAGGGGTTACTTGACTAAAGCCTGCAAAATCTGCATGTTGCTCCCATGGCATGGGAGTACGGCAACCATCTCGCCCCTTAAACATCGGCCAGAAGGTTTTGCCGAAAGGGTCTTGTAACTCGTGGAATTCAATTGGTGCTTCGGTTAAGCCAAGCTCTTCCCCTTGATAACTACAGACACTGCCACGCAGCGAACAAAGCATCGCATTAAGCATTTTCACCATATCGGGTATTTGCTTACCGCGCCCCCAACGGCTCGCTACCCGCTGCACATCATGGTTACCGATTGCCCAGCAGGGCCAGCCATCGCCAATACTGCCTTCCAGCGCTTCTACCGTTTGGCGAATATAAGTGGCACTGTAGTCATCGGTCAGCAACTCAAAACTGTAAGCCATGTGTAACCGATCTTCGCCCTTGGTATAGGCAGCCATTACAGCGAGTGAGTCTTCAGCAGAAACTTCACCTAAGGTCACAGCGCCTGGATAACGATTGATAAGTTGGCGTAATTCTTCAATAAACTGAATCGTTTGTGGGCGATCGTTATTGTAATAATGGTACTGATAGGCATAGGGATTATCTTCACTAAATCCCCGCCCTTGGCGTTTATCCTTGGGTTTTGCCGGATTATCTCGAAGCTGCTCATCGTGATAACAGAAGGTAATGGCATCTAAGCGGAAACCATCGACACCCTTCTTCAGCCAAAACTCCACATTATCTAACACGGCTTGACGAACTTCAGGATTGTGGAAGTTTATGTCGGGTTGGCTGCGCAAAAAGTTGTGCAGATAATATTGTTGCCTGCGCGGTTCCCACTCCCAAGCGCAACCACCAAAGATCGCTAACCAATTATTGGGTGCGGTACCATCTTCCTTCGGATCCGCCCACACATACCAATCGGCCTTAGGATTGGTACGGTTCTCACGACTCTCGATAAACCACGCATGTTGATCCGAGGTATGGCTTAACACTTGGTCGATAATGACTTTAATACCGCGTTGATGGGCTTTTTCAATCAGCTCATCGAAATCCTGCATCGAACCGAATAAGGGATCGACCTCGCGATAATCACTGATATCGTAACCAAAGTCAGCCATGGGGGATTTGAAGAAGGGTGAAATCCAAATGGCATCCACATTCAGGCTGGCAATATAATCCAACTTAGTGATGATCCCGCGAAGATCGCCTACGCCATCACCATTGGTATCTAAAAGGCTGCGTGGATAGACTTGATAAATTACGGCGCCACGCCACCAGGTTAACTCACTCATAATGCCCCTTTATCCTTATTCTTCAGCGAGCTAACCCAAAAACTCACTAACAGGCAGTTACAGTAATGTTACTGCGGAGTAAAGGCGCTACGGCTTGTATTTGTGACAGCGAGCATACGTGAAGAAGGAAATAAGGTTCAATACACCTGCATACGTATGCAAAGCGCACTATCATCAGACCTGTCTAACCAATAACAAAATAACCCTTTATTAACATTGTGTTATACTAAATTTGCTGGAGATAAAATTGGACTTTTTTTCCCCATAACCCCAGTTTTAGCGGGTGCATGAGCTATTGAATACGTATGCACTATATTGTGACCCCAAGATTAGCGGGAGTAGTATCTTCACCGTTGCATAACAATTTGGTCATAAACGCAGCACTTATGCAGTCAATTAAGCGCCGAATACCAAAAAAGGCCGCAAAAACAATGCGGTAATAACGATAAAACGCTCTACATAAGCGGTTAAAAGCGACTTCAAGGGGAAGATAGAAATGATGCGATTTAAACCCAGCTTGCTGACCTTAGCACTTGTTGCTGCAGGCGCCAGTATGCACTCCTACGCAGCAGATGATACTACTGCACAATCGACAGCAACCAAAGACGAAAATATAGAAGTCATTCAGGTGACTGGTATTCGCCGTAGCTTGCAAGAATCCCAATCGTTAAAAATGTCTTCTTCTTCTATCGTTGAAGCGATTTCTGCTGAAGATATTGGTAAGTTACCTGATGTGAGTATTGCCGAATCGCTTGCCCGTCTTCCTGGTGTATCTGCACAACGTTTAGATGGTCGTGCAAACGTGATTTCGATTCGCGGAATGGGACCCGATTTTACCACAGCAACACTCAATGGTCGTGAACGGGACCCGATTTTACCACAGCAACACTCAATGGTCGTGAACAAGCCTCAGTTAACGATAACCGCAGTGTTGAGTTTGACCAATATCCATCCGAATTACTTAACCGTGTCGTCGTGTACAAAACACCAGATGCATCGGTAATGGCACAAGCTATTGGCGGTACCGTTGATATGCAAACCATTAGCCCTCTTTCACATGGTGAACAAACGATTGCGGTAGCAGTGCGCGGTGAAATGAACGACCTGGGCGCACTCAACAGTGGCTCCGACGACAAAGGTTACCGCGGAAGTATTTCTTATATTGACCAATTTGCCGATGATACCTTAGGTGTCGCCATTGGTTATGCCCGCATGATGTCTCCCAACCAAGAAGAACGTTGGCAAGCCTGGGGTTATCCAGATAATGCTAATGGTGACAGTGTATTAGGTGGTGCAAAACCCTTTGTTCGCTCGAGTGAATTAGAGCGTGATGGCCTACTGGCTGTGGTTGAGTATGCACCAAACGACCGATTCCATTCTACATTGGATGTCTATTACTCAAAATTTGTAGATGACCAACGTTTGCGTGGTATTGAAATCCCTGCTGCTTGGGGCACCAATGGCGGCGTTGTTGCCACTACGACTGTCGATGGTCTGGTGACTGAAGGTGTAATCAAAGGCGCTGAAGTGGTTGTACGTAACGATGTCAACAAACGTGACGCGGACTCTTTATCCCTCGGTTGGAACAACAAATTCAGCGTCAATGATAGTTGGAACCTTGAAGCTGACGTGTCACTCTCTAAGGCAAATCGTACCGACATCGGTATGGAGAGCTACTCAGGCACTGGTCGCGGTACAGGTGTTGGCGCTGTTGATGACTTAAGCTTTGCCTACAATGGTAAAGGCGGATATGTTTTTGATCATAATCTTGATTATGCAGATAAAAATGTAATAAAACTCGGTGATCCTCTCGGTTGGGGTAGTCCACTTGGCGCCAACACTCAGGACGGTTTTATTAATAAACCTGAAATTGAAGATGAACTAAAATCTTTCCGTCTCAGTGCCGAATATGTGCTCGACGGTGGCGCAATTCGTAGTGTTGAATTTGGTGTTAACCGGACTGATCGTGACAAAACCAAAGTTGACAAGGGCTACTATTTAACCCTTAAAGGCTATGATGGTTCTGCCGATTACACTATGACAGTACCGGATCAGTACTTACTTGATCCTACTTCCCTCGCCTTCTTTGGCATGGGCGATGTACTCAGCTATGACTCTTTAGCTTTCTATAACGACGGCAACTATATAGAAACCGACGTCGCCGATGTGGATTTAAGCCGCGCGACCAACTCTTGGGCAGTACAGGAAGAAGTCACAACAGGCTATGTGTTAGCAAATTTAGAGTCTGAAGTATTCGGTATTCCATTCACTGGTAATGCTGGCTTACAGGCGGTTTATACCGATCAATCATCAGATGGTACTGTTGCCACAGTAGAAGCTGGCAAAGTGATTTTAACTCCGCGTACCGCGGGAGACTCCTACGTAGAATGGCTGCCAAGCTTAAACTTAAACTTTGAAGTAGCTGAAAACCAAGTGGTGCGTTTTGCAGCTGCGCGAACATTAACCCGTTCACGCATGGATAAAATGAATGCCAACCTGAACTACAGCTATAACCAAAATCCAAATGATGGCGTAAACTGGACAGGAAACGCAGGTAATCCAGAACTTCGTCCTTGGTTAGCACGTCAGTATGATTTAAGTTACGAGAACTACTTTAGTGATCAAGGCTATTTCTCTGTTGCAGTGTTTTATAAAGACCTAGAGAACTATGTTTACGATCAAAAAGTCGATTTCGACTTCAGCACCCTATTCCCAGGTGTACCAGGTAATCCAATCGGCGTAATCACACAACCTCAAAATGGTGAAGGTGGTTACGTTCAAGGGGTTGAGGCCGCCGTCTCCTTAGACTTTGGTATGTTTGCCGATGTACTCAGTGGCTTTGGTACAGTGCTAAGTGGTTCATACACTGACAGTGAAGTAAAAGAAACACCAACAAGCGAACCAACAACGTTGCCAGGCTTGTCTGAAAAAACCTTAAACGCAACCGTTTATTATGAAAATTCAGGCTTTGAAGCACGTATCAGCTCACGTTACCGCAGTGACTTCCTTGGTGAAGTGACTAAGATCAGTTTGCAACGTGAAAACGTGAACATTAAAGCCGAAACAGTAGTTGATGCCCAAGTGAGTTATGACTTTAGCGAAAGTGGAATTGAATCACTGTATGGATTATCGATTCTTTTCCAAGTCAACAACTTAACCAATGAACCTTTCACATCATACACAGGTTCGGATCAACGTTTAGTTCGCGATTATCAAAACTATGGCCGTAACTTTATGTTAGGCGCTAACTATAAGTTCTAATAGTTTACGTACCAAGCCTCTGCAATCTATTGCAGAGGCTTTTCTCTTTATTGTTCCACTATCAGTAATTTCCCATTTAGTCATCAGCCTTAAACATCAACTAAAGGGCTTAGATCATGAGTCAAATCAAAGATATTGTCATTGTAGGTGGCGGCACTTCGGGCTGGATGACGGCCGCATTATTAGCGAAATTATTTAAACACACCCTTAACATTACTCTCGTAGAGTCAGAAGATATAGGCACCATTGGTGTTGGAGAAGCCACTATTCCACCACTGCAGTTATTCAACAGTGTTCTTGGGATCCCGGAAAACGAATTTATTGAAGCAACCCATGCCACCTTTAAACTCGGTATTCAATTTGAACACTGGGGTAAACAGGGTGATAGCTATATGCACGCTTTTGGTAATATAGGAAAAGATATTGGGTATACACAGTTTCACCAGTACTGGCTCAGTACTCAACCCGAGTTGATGGCATCATTTTGGGATTATTCACTTAATTACCAAGCCGCCTTAAACAATAAATTTCAATCTCTTGAACAAATTCCCCATTCGCCTCTCTCTGGTCTCACCCACGCTTACCATTTTGATGCCGCACGCTACGCTTTGCTTTTACGACAATACAGTGAAAAGTCAGGAGTAAAACGCATTGAGGGTAAAATTGAAGCGGTAAATTGCCTAGATAATGGCCATATTGCCAATCTGACACTGGTGTCTGGTAAATCTGTTCACGGTGATTTTTTTATTGATTGTTCAGGCTTTGCTGCCCTATTGATTGGAAAAACACTTAATGTCGGCTATGAGAGTTACCAAGATTGGTTACTGTGCGACAGTGCATACGCTGTCCCAAGCGAAAAGGCCTGCGAAATAAAACCTTATACTCGTGCTATCGCCCATGAGGCGGGTTGGCAATGGCGGATCCCGCTGCAACATAGAACAGGAAATGGCATTGTTTACAGTAGCCGCTATATGAAAGACGAAGAGGCGAAAGCAAAACTACTATCGACACTTGAAGGTAAACCTCTCGCTGAACCGAAAAAAATATCCTTTATCCCTGGCCGTAGGCTTAAACAGTGGCAACATAATTGTGTTGCTATAGGTCTCTCAAGTGGTTTTTTAGAACCTCTTGAGTCTACAAGCATTCATTTAGTGCAATCGGCCATCATTCGCTTAACTAAACTGTTTCCCCACCAAGGTGTAGTCCAAGCAACTGTGGATGAGTTTAACCGGCAATCCCAGCTAGAATTCGAACAAATCCGCGATTTTATTATCTTGCATTATTGTCTCAACCAACGTTCAGACTCTGATACCGACACGCTATGGAGCGCCTGTCAGCAAATGCAGATACCTGAAAGCTTGCAACAGAAGATTAGCCTTTTTAGCGAAACGGGCGCTATTTTTAGGCACAAGGATGAACTCTTTACGGAAGCCGCTTGGGTTCAAGTGATGTTAGGACAGGGAATCATCCCTACAGATTATAATCCACTCGCAAACACAGTCGCCCCTGAGGCTTTAACTGAATTTTTAAGCAATATCAAAGTGATAATCAAAAACACCGTAAGTAATATGCCAACCCATGAACAGTATCTCGCACAGCTAGTTTAAGCATCATCAAGTAAAGAAGCCTAAAAGTGTAAATACTTGACTTACTTGGCACTGAATAAGGAACAATTATGATCTTCACACGACGACATCTACTACTCAGTATTAGCTTTTTAATCAGTTGGAATACTCAAGCAGGGACAATCGATTCTACAGCGTTATTATCAGCCAATCTCAGTGCTAGTGAAGTCAATTCAACAGCCCCTTTAACTATCGAACCGCTCTCTTGGTGGGCGGGGATGCATAATCCTAAGCTGCAATTAATGCTCCACAGTGATGCACTGCCCGCGGATGCTGCGCAGCTTAAGGTTGAGATTGCTGGCAAAGATGTGGTGTTTGAAGGGATTGAACAGACGGATAATCCCCATTATTTGTTTATCAATTTAGACTTGCGACAAGCCAAACCGCAGACCTTTGACATCCGCATTCTCGCTGGCGACAAGCAGCTCTTCCAACTGCCCTACACTTTAGCTGCGCGGGCAGATGGCAGCCGAGAGCGCCAAGGTTTTAGCAATAAAGATGTGATTTACCTTATCACCCCAGACCGATTCGCCAATGGCAACCCAAGCAATGATAATCAAGCCGATATGCTCGAGCATGCGGTGCCAGAAAATTCCGATGGTCGCCATGGCGGCGATATCGAAGGTATTCGCCGGCACTTAGATTACTTAGCCAAACTGGGCGTCACTCAGCTGTGGATCAACCCACTGCTTGAAAATAACCAAGCCCAATACTCCTATCATGGTTACGCCATTACCAATCTTTATCGGCTCGACCCGCGTTTTGGCAGCAATCAGGATTACCAAAGGTTAGTCACTGAGGCCAAACAACATGGCCTTGGAGTAATTAAAGACGTGGTGCTTAACCATATCGGCTCAAATCATTGGTGGCTAAAGGATTTACCGAGCAGTGACTGGCTCAATTACACGCAGCATCCCGATGCAAAAAACGCCACAACGTCTCCTGCGGCCAGTTCTACCAGCCCGAGCTTTACCAGTCCGAGTTTTACCAGCCATAGACGCACCACAGTGCAAGACCTCTACGCTGACATGCAGGATAAACGGGATTTTGTCGACGGTTGGTTTGTCGATTCGATGCCCGATCTTAATCAGCGCAACCCGAAGCTTGCGACTTATCTTATTCAAAACAGCATTTGGTGGGTGGAATACGCGGGGCTTTCGGGCATTCGCGAAGACACCTACTCCTACGCCGATAAAGCCTTTTTAGCCCAATGGTCAAAAGCCTTAATGGCCGAATACCCGCATTTTAATATTGTCGGAGAAGAATGGACCGCCAATCCCATTACCGTCTCCTATTGGCAAAAAGGCAAAATCAATGCCGATGGCTATCGCTCGGATTTACCGAGCCTGATGGATTTTCCACTTTATGAAAAGCTGGTTGAAAGCCTGAACGAGCCCGAAGGTTGGGACACGGGTTTTATCAAGCTTTACGAGATGTTAGCTAATGATGTGGTGTATGCAAACCCAAGCCAGTTAGTCCTCTTTGAAGGCAACCACGATACCAATCGGATTTATAGTCTGCTTAAAGAAAACCTGCCGCTGTATCAAATGGCCCTCACCTATGTGTTAACGGCCAAACGCATTCCACAGCTGTTTTACGGTACCGAAGTGTTGATGACCAGCCCGACCGAAGGCCGCCACGACGGTGTAGTGCGTAGCGATTTTCCGGGTGGCTTTGCCAATAGCAAGGTCAACGGTTTTAGCGGTAAAGGGCTAAACGCAAAACAGCAGCAAGCACTTGCGTTTGTGCGCACCCTACTCAATTACCGTAAACATTCAGCCGTGCTGCAAACAGGCGATTTACTGCACTTTGTGCCGCAAAACGGCATTTATGTGCAATTTCGATGCGCGGCAAAACATGCCATCGCGGGCAATGCCTGCTATCAAGCCGATGCGGATAAAGTGATGGTGATTTACAACAAGAATGACCAAGCACAAACGCTGGAGTTAAGCCGCTTTAGCAAGGTATTGGCAGGCAATAGCTCGGCAAATTCAGTCTTCACAGGGGATAAGTTCAAGCTTAATCAATCAGTTATTCTGCCGCATGCTGGCGTTATGCTGCTTGAACTCAATCATCAATAACCCATACTCAATGAAGCAGCTAAGCATGCTTAGCTAACAACGCGGCCAAACCATAGTTTGGCCGCCAAGTCAGTAAAGGAACCTAGGTTGAATTTTCTATTATCTAACAGCAGCAAACGTCGCGCTTATCGCTGGCAACAGGGATTAAGCGTACTGGCCCTCAGCAGCATTACCGCCTTTTACGCCATGGCTGCACCAGCAATCAACACTCAAGTAACGGCGTTGAATGCAGTGGCGGCTAAAACTGTGCCTGCAAATTCAAATACCAACGAAGGTGATATCCAACCTGTCCATCACAATGCCGAGCAAGCAAACAAGTACAAACCCGTGGTTTATCAAATTTTTACCCGACTCTATGGCAATAAAAACACCACCAATAAACCTTGGGGCACGATTAGCGAAAACGGTGTGGGTAAATTTAATGATATTGATGACACAGCGCTCAAAAGTATCAAAGACTTAGGCGTTACCCATGTGTGGTATACGGGTGTACCCCACCACGCCTTAATTGGCGATTACAGTGCGATTGGCGTAGGTCACGATGATCCCGATGTGGTTAAGGGCCGCGCTGGTTCGCCCTATGCGGTTAAAGATTATTACAACGTAAACCCCGATTTAGCGGTCGATCCCGCCAAGCGTTTACAGGAGTTTCAGGCACTTATCGAGCGCACCCACAAGCAAGGCTTAAAGGTGATTATCGATATAGTCCCTAACCATGTGGCGCGTAATTACCATTCCATCACTAAGCCCGAGGGCGTGCGCGATTTTGGTGAAGACGATAACCAAACCCTTGAATATGCAAAGCATAATAACTTTTACTATGTGACTGATAAAAAGCAATCCTCTGGCTTTCAAGTGCCAGATTTACCAGAGAGCCTCAAACCGTTAGGCGGCGAATCGCATCCCCTAAGTGATGGTCAATTTGAAGAGATCCCCGCCAAATCGACGGGCAATGGCTCACGCCTTGCCAAGCCAGATATGAACGACTGGTATGAAACCGTTAAAATCAATTACGGTGTCCGCCCCGATGGCAGCCATGATTTCCCCGCACTGCCGCCACGCTATGCCACCCTCGGCGCCGAGCAGCACTACGATTTCTGGCAACAACGAACCCGTGAATTACCTAACTCTTGGATCAAGTTCAATCAAATTGCCCAGTATTGGTTAGCGATGGGAGTCGATGGATTTCGTTACGATATGGCCGAAATGGTGCCCGTCGAGTTTTGGAGCTATTTAAATAGTCATATAAAACATAGCCATCCCGAAGCCTTTATCTTAGCTGAGGTCTATAACCCAGCGATGTATCGCGACTATATTCAGCTCGGCAAAATGGATTACCTCTACGACAAGGTCGATCTTTACGACACCCTCAAAGCCATTATGGCAGGGCAAAAAAGTACCGCGCAGATCGCCGCAGATCAGGCCAAAGTGCAAGATATCGACTCGCATATGCTGCATTTTTTAGAAAATCACGACGAGCAGCGCATCGCCAATGCCGCCTTTTTAGGCGCCATAACTGGTAACTCCTCGACAGATGCGGTCGATCCCCGCTACGCCCTGCCCGCCATGGTGGTGTCAGCAACCTTAAGTACCTCACCCACCTTAATTTATTTTGGTCAAGAAGTAGGAGAAGCGGCGACGCAAAACCTAGGCTTTGGCCATGCTTCGCGCACCAGTATTTTTGATTATGCGGGCGTCCCCGCCCATCAGCGCTGGATGAATCAAGGTAAATTTGATGGCGGCCAATCTACTCCAGCAGAAGTCGCGCTGCGCACCTATTACCAAAAATTATTGAACCTCAGTACGGGGCAGAATGCGCCCGCGCTCTTAGGGCAATATGACTCGCTAGATGCAGCCAACCGTAGCGCGGTATCGGCCGCAAAGCCTAGCAATAAGGCTAACAAAAAGACAATCAAAGGTAACGCGACGGGTTATGATGACTCAACCTTCGCCTTTGTCCGCTTTGAGGCCCATACCGCCGATAGCAAAGGCCAAAAGCTGATTATTGTCAGTAACTTTAGTCAAACCCAAGCCAAGTTATTTTCACTTAAACTACCCCAATCTCTGATTGCGCAATGGCAGTTAACCGATGCAAGCTATTCGCTTAAGGATTTACTGGAAGACCATACGGCGCAGTTAATTGTCGAGCGAGGTGAAGGTCAAGTTCAGTTGCAGCTTGCACCTCTCTCCTCCGCGATATTTGAACTCGTCCATTAGCCCGCTTGCGAAGTAAGAAAAATTCTTAGGTTAGCGCCAGAGTCACACTTAGTTGTGACTCTGGCTTTTTTAACACACACTAGCGTAAACATCAGTTAAACAGCACAGAGGCAAGCCATGTTACTCGGCATTCACCATGCAGCGATTATTTGCAGTGACTATCAAAAGTCCAAACACTTTTATGTGACGATTCTTGGCCTTAGCGTGCTGGCAGAGCATTATCGTGAGGCACGCCAGTCCTACAAACTCGATTTACAACTGCCCGATATGAGCCAAATCGAGTTGTTTTCCTTCGACAATCCTCCCAAGCGCCCTAGCTATCCCGAAGCCTGCGGTCTTAGGCACCTTGCCTTTCGCGTCGCATCGATTGAAACGGCGATCGAGCATCTTACGGCCCATCATATCGCCGTCGAACCTGTCCGCATTGACGAATACACTGGTAAAAAGTTCAGCTTCTTTAGCGATCCCGACGGCTTACCCTTAGAGTTATATGAGCTATAACCTGAATCCT
Organism: Shewanella sp. Sh95; assembly: GCF_001308045.1. NCBI lineage: Bacteria > Pseudomonadati > Pseudomonadota > Gammaproteobacteria > Alteromonadales > Shewanellaceae > Shewanella > Shewanella sp. Sh95. The sequence goes on along the minus strand of NZ_LGYY01000060.1, from coordinate 22,662 downwards.
CACTGTATTAAAAATGTAAATAAAACAGCGCACTAAAATAGTGGATTCACGCAACGAATAAGATGAATAAAGCTTAATTACGCCAAGGGATATTTAGCAGTAGACTCAATTCAGCGGCGCAGCACTAGCTCATCGTTTGACCAATACGGCACAGTAACAGGGCTGCGCTTACCAACCGCTAATCATTGAGGAACTCAAGGTGTTTGATAATCCAGCAATATTGTTATGGAGTTTAGTCTTTGGCCTCTTTGGTCTTGGCTTTTTCACCTACGGCAAACGCCAAGCCGCCCCCATCCCTCTGGCCGTCGGCCTCACCCTGATGATTTATCCTTATTTTGTCACCAATCTCGCGCTACTTATCGCCATCGGCATCGCCCTTATCGCACTCCCCTATTTTGTAAGAATATGATTTTTAAGTAGTAGAAATATTCAAAGCTAGAAATGCGTTGAATAACTGACAGGATTAAAATAAAGCTGAGTGGGAGATTACGTGTTAGGAATTAGAACTGTTTTGCTGGTATTGGCTTATGATGAGCCATGGTATTTGATCATCGACACGGTGAATAGAAACCTAGGGTTTCTAAGCTTATGAACGAGAGCCATGGTCGTTCTCATGCGTCCCTGCATTGTACGACATTCAGGCGTCCTGCCTATCAGATGGCGAACTGGCCGTTAAACACGGATGTTGTTCAAGTCCATCCGTGGATGCTCGCCCGTCTGATGTGAATGGATTCACGAATGCCGCGATGGCATGGATGCCAAAGAGCGGCCATGGGGCGGCCGTCTCGCTAATGGTAATCCCGCATTATCGATAAGAGTCGCGATGGGTTCCTTTGCCCTTATGTGGTTCATCGCCGACCAGACAAACAGAATAAACAAAGTGTGGCCACAGACCACCGCTATCAGCTTGATCCTAATTACCTTAGCAGAGCCTTTTCGGCATTAAGGGATGAGTTAGGTCTGTGCGACCATTTAGAAATGAGCCAGCGCCCAACCTTCCACGAGATACGTGCGCTATCTGCCAGATTGTTTTCGGATATGGGTGTTGACCCTCAAGGTCGGATGGCTCACACCGATGCCAAGTCCACCAAAATCTATGTGCGGGATCACCTGCAATGGACCGAAGTTCCACACGCTGAGATTAAATTCAGCCATTAATAAAACTAAGGCAAAGCACTAATTGGAAAAAGAATTTTTGAATTCCGTTAGTCCCCCGTTAGTCCACCCTTACATAAACAAGCAGACACAAAAAGCCCGCAACTGATTAAGATTGCAGGCTTTATTGTTTATGAATTTGGTCGGTATGAGAGGATTCGAACCTCCGACCCCTGACACCCCATGACAGTGCGCTACCGGGCTGCGCTACATACCGAAATATTGTACTTAATAGAACTGTACGACATCAGCTTAAGTACTTATTACTTAAGATGCTATCGAGTGGGGTTCACCTTAAGTGACGCAGACTTTAGCAATTGGATTCAATCAACGCAAGTGCTTAGTGAAGTCTGTTTGATCAACTGCTTAGTTTCTGGCCTGAATGACTACATTTTCAAACTATTATACCTTTCAGTGTGCCTCATTCGGCATATGTGCACTTCGATATTGTTCAATTCGGTCCATCATATAGGGGAAAAAGGGGTTCCATTTTTGACGTAACATTTCTGAAGCAGGCACACTATAAACGCCTCGCTCACCACGGGAAGCGGCTGCGCCTATTTGTATGCGGGTTAGCTTCTCATTGCTTGACATGCCATATAGTCCATCATTTTCAGCAAAAGGTAACGCAACATGGGAGAGTGAATACACGCCCGCCGGCCAATAAAGCGGGAGGTGTTCAATCTGAGATAACGACTCATCCTGTGGCCTCAATCCAAATTCCCGTGCTTGGACCTGAGTCGTTTCGCTATTGATATTTTCAATCAGCGTGCCACGGTAATGAATGTTGTCTGTGGATATAGGTAACAAGGCGGGTAGTGGATCATTAGTCATTAACTTACTGTTGATAACGGTACGATTCATATCAAATAGCACTAATTCATGGCCCTTTTGCGGTAGCGTTTGATACAACAAACTCACAACAGCTGCGCTAGATACCGTTGCATCGGCAACAGATTGAAAGCTTAAAATCGATGGGATTTGTTCACGCTGCAAAGGCGTTAATCCGCTTAACAAACTCTGATTACGTAATGCCAATTGGTAGACGACATCCCCGGCATTGACGGCAAAAGACATGTACTTGAAGGGATCGTATTCCATCTGAATACTATTCCATTGCAACTTATCTAAGTCGAGCAGACGACCTATCCAACTTTGCCAACGAGCCGCGGCCGCAATTGGAGCAAGCCCAATAGCTGGCGACATAAAAATCATCCCTGCATAATCGGGCGCTTTATCTTGATTAATCAGTTCAAGTTCATGGTTAAGTGCCACTGCGGCGCCCGTTGAAAAGCCAATAACGAATAACGGCTTACCTTTAAGCTCTTGTTTGATGTGCGCCGTTGCCAAATTAACTGCGGCGGCTAAGTCTTGCCAGTACAGGCTCGTCAAACCACTAGGAATGGTGCCATGGCCTGGGAGTCTTAATCCAAGTACATGGGCTTTGCCCTTAAAATGTGCTGCCACGTTCGACATGGCATAGGGTGAATCTGACATACCATGGAGCAACAATACGCCAAAAGGCGCATTGGCTTTAGGCCATTCAAAACTGCGATTCCAGTTTTGTGGCCATCTCGCGGGATCGGCAAGGCTGTTTTTAACATAACGATTGACGGGCGATGCATCTGTCGCCGACACTTTTTTGAGTACTTTGTTATCAACCTCGGCAAAGAGTTTATCTTCTAAGGCAATGTAATCACGAAAGTTATCGAGTTTAGTGTTGTAGTGGAATTCGTGTTTTAACTCAGTCGTGTGCCAGAGGGACAGATCGGGTTTAGCATTGAGAAAATAGATTCCAGTCACTAATAAGGCAACAGCAATCCCTAAACAGCCATAAAAGGCAGCGAAAAATAAATGTTTAGTTGAGCCTATGATAATGGCTTTCATTACTGCCCCATGGTTCCGATAAAATACGCATGCAGATTATACGGTTAGATAAAAATAAACCTCAATATTCATATTTAAGATTTGTTTTGATGGCATTTTAGTTTCGGCGGTTTACCCTATTTAGGTTAATATCCGCTCTACTTTTATTCGATATTCGCAAATTTTACTTATTATGCATATTGGTCCAGCCACAGCGTCCTATGCGTTTTATCTCCCTAATCCCCCACTCATGCCTGAATATTGGCATTGGGAGCAGGATAACGCGATAGCAGAACTCATCGCCTTAAACGGTAACCACTGGCGTAAGATCTTCACCATTATGGCCAAAATTTGCGCCCCCAGTGAGGATTGGCGCCACTATCGCGACAACTTATTACTCAAAAAACACCAAATGCTCTTGATAGGTGCTAGTGCCCTATCGCCCCATGCCAATATTCATATTGTGTGTGGGCAAGCTGCCGCGACGGCATTAGGAATTGCTATCGAGAGTCATATCGCCGCAGGCCCTCAGCAAAGCGCCAACCAGCAAACAGTACTGCAATTGATGCAAGCCTCCCAAGGTAAACTGCAAGACATCACGACAATAATGCAGACTCAATCTTCCCACTCGATATCAGTGCTACTCACGCCCTACTTAGATTACCGCCAATACTCTAATGCCCTGATTGCACTTACACGCTCGCATCTACGAAACGTATCTGCTTGATAAAATTTCATAAAAAAGCACCCAGATAAGCCGAGTGCTTTAAAAGAAAACTTAGATAGCATTGCCTATGCCAAGGTTAGTGATAAAAATCAGTCGTAGATGGTTGGAATGGGCTGGCGCTTATGTTGGGTGGCCTTATAGATATTGATAAGCTTCTCTTCCACAGCCTTATCAACGACCTTTCCTTCGAGGAAATCATCAATTTGCTCATAGGTCAGCCCGAGCGCGACTTCATCTTCGAGTAGCGGTTTGTTGTCCTCTAAATCCGCCGTTGGTGCCTTGTAAACTAATGACTCAGGAGCACCGAGATAGGCCGCTAATTGGCGCACTTGGCGTTTATTGAGGCCAAATAAAGGCGCGAGATCACAGGCACCATCGCCCCATTTGGTATAAAAACCGGTAATGTTTTCGGCGCTATGATCAGTCCCCACCACTAAGCCGCCGACTAATCCCGCTAACTCATACTGGGCAATCATGCGCATCCGCGCTTTAACATTGCCCTTAACAAAATCCACTTTCGCCTCATCCGGCATACTCAGTCCCGCCTCAACAAACGCACTTAAGGTGGCTTGATGCACGCCATCAACACCTTGGTGCACATTTACTGTGACTAATTTGGATGGCTGAATAAATTGGCACGCTTGCTGAGCTTCATGCTCATCTTTTTGAATTTGATAGGGTAAACGCACCGCAATAAACTGATAACCGCCCTCGGGATGTTCACTATTGAGGCTATCAACGGCCAACTGGCATAAACGCCCCGCCGTCGATGAATCCACACCTCCGCTGATCCCTAATACCAACGCCTTACTGCGGGCCTCTTTGAGCTTGGTTTTAATAAACGCCACGCGGCGCTGCACTTCAAACTCAGGCTCAATCGCCTTGAGTACCTTCATTTCTCTTAAGATCTGCGCTTTCACCGAAAATTCCACCTTAAATATTCGCTGTTATTGGGAGCGGTAAACCGCCTAACGTTATCATTTATTTGCGCCTAAAAACAACAAGGGCAATAACGGTTTGCCGCTATTGCCCTTATTAACTGAAACCTATGCTGGTTTATCTTTCCCAGTAGGATTCTTCTAAGCTGTCTTCACGCTCGGGTAACCCACGGGACAAACGCGGACTGTGCTGCGCTAATACCTCATAGGCCACGCGGTTAGCGTACTTACAAATTTGTGAGAAGGATGAATAACATAAGCCATCACGCTTATGCTTACTTGAGCCTGGCACGTTGGTCTTGTGGAAGGTATTGGCCGCCAAGTCATGCAATAACGCCGACAACGCACCATCGCCCGCACCATTGGTGTTGCCGATTTTCTCAGGGCCGCCCATGTAAGGGGAAATATGGGCATAGACTTTAATCGGATTTTCACAGTCACTCTTGAGCTTAGGACGCGAGAACTCATAACGGTTAAATTCGGGGATAGCACCGGGCAGCAGTGTATGGCTAGTCTCACGCTTTTCAGCATCATCGGTATAACCTGCGGTGTAAAGCCCGATGGGACCTGCGGTGGTTAACACCATATCACACCACTCGAGGGCTTTTTCGCTGGCAAGCAGTGGATCGCGAAACCCAGTTAACGCCTCGCCTTCATCTTCGTTCATCGCCAAAATGGTCACATGCTCTTGGATAAAGTTTTGCCACCAAACCGGATCTTCTTCGATTAAGAAGCGTGTGCCTAAGGTCAATACCACAGGGACTTCGGCTGCTTTGGCATATTCAATCGCGCACATGGCCGCATCGGTGATCCTGTCGCCGCCGCTGGCACGCATTAAATAGGCGGTTAATACCAAGGCAGAGCTGCCCTGTACTACGTCTTTATCAATGTATTCTGGGGTTAACTTATCCATCGCCCCTTTACTGATCGCGAAGGTACGCTCACCGCAATCAGAAATCAGCGTAAAACAACGACCTATGGGGCCATCGACGGGTTGCAGGAAGTTAAGGTCTACTTTAGAGGAGGTGTTGCAAAGATAACGGTAGGCGTAACTGCCGACTTCGATATTTTGGCTCATCACCCCAAACAACACAGAGCGGTCATCGGCCAAAATAGAATAATTGTGCACTGTGTTACCAATAGTGCCGCCCGCAAACTCATCGCTGATCAAACCGTTTTGTTTCAGCTCGGTATACAGGGCGTGCGCTTGCTCATCATTGATAAGCGTCGAATTACCCTTGGGTAAACCATAACGCCCGAGCAACTCATCCTCTACCTTGGCTTCGATATCCACTAAGGTTTGATCGATACCGCTGATATAAGTCGCAAAAGGTTGAGGTTGCTGCGTTAATTGCTCAAGCAATGGGTCACGGGTTTTGACCGGAAAATAATGTTTCGATTTGCGCTGACCGGGAAACTTCATAGTGGCTCTCTTTTCCTGGCATCCATGCTAATGGGCATTACAACGAGCGTTGGCTCATCGTGTCCTAAAAATAATGAGTCTAGGCTAGAGAGATAAAAAATCCACTCCCGAGCCACAAAGGGCGCAGATTCTACCATAAAATCAGCATGAAACTAGGCCGTGTTTAGGTTTCAACGGGAGAAATTTACCGTCACTCTGCGCGTATCCAAGGTTGAGCTTGTTCTTGTACCAATTGCCTGAGCAGCTCGATATGGAGCTCATCATCATTTAAACAGGGAATAAAGTGATAGGCCTCACCACCCGCATGCAGGAAAGTCTCTTTACCACCAATCGAAATTTCCTCTAAGGTTTCGAGGCAATCAGTGGCAAAGGCTGGGCAAATTATATCAACGCTTTTCACGCCTTGGCGGGGTAAATCGGCCAGCAGTTCATCAGCATAAGGGGTTAACCACTCTTCTTTGCCGAAGCGGGATTGGAAACACACCTGCCATTGTCCATCGGTTAATCCCAGAGCCTGTGCCAGTAACTTGGCGGTAGTGCGACACTGCTCAGGATAGGGATCGCCTTCAGTGGCATACCGCAGCGGAATACCGTGGAAGGATAAAATCAACTTGTCGGCCTGCCCATGGGTTTTCCAATGGCGCTTAACCGAATGCGCTAAAGCCGCGATATAGGCTTCATGGTCAAAATACTGTTTGCTAAAGCGCAGCTCAGGAATATCGCGCACTTTAGCAAAATACTGCGCCACCGCATCGAACACACTAGCGACAGTTGAGCAGGAATATTGCGGATACAGCGGCAGTACGACGATACGCTCGGCGCCTTGGGCTTTGAGTTTGGCAAAGCCGCTATCAATCGAAGGATTGCCATAGCTCATGCCCAGTTCAACGGGAATAGTTTGATTAAAGGTCGCACTCAGATCCGTGGCTAACTTTTGTGCCTGCTGCTCACTTATCACCATCAGCGGCGAGCCCTGCTCTGTCCATACACTCTGATATAGTTTGGCCACCTTGGCGGGTCGGGTATTAAGGATTATCCCCTGCAAAATCGGCTGCCACAGCCAAGGGGACAAATCGACGACCCGAGGATCACTTAAAAACTGTTTGAGGAATCGCTTAACCGCTTTGGGAGTGGGTTCATCGGGCGTGCCGAGATTGACCAATAACACGCCAAACGCAGGAGAGGGAGAAGTCAATGTGTTACCTTTTATCAGCCTAATACCTCGGCAGGCTAACATTCAGTTGCCAATAAAAAAAGCCTGCAATCGCAGGCTTTTTCTTAATATGAGAACTTGTTCTCGAATTTAGCGAATGATGCTTATTTCAGCACGCTGGCTAACTGTTCACTCACAGCCGCAACCGACTGAGTACCATCAAATTTATGGTATTGAGTGTGACCCGCAGCAGCCACTTTGCCATAGTATTCAACCAATGGCTTAGTTTGTTCGTGGTAAATGCCTAAACGCTTACGCACTGTGGCTTCTTCGTCATCTGGACGAATCGCTAAGTCTTCGCCAGTCACATCGTCTTTGCCTTCCACTTTAGGTGGATTGAATACCACGTGGTAAACACGGCCAGAACCTGGGTGAACGCGACGACCGCTCATGCGCTTAACAATTTCTTCGTCTGGCACATCGATTTCAATCACGTGATCAATGCTGATACCGTTTGCTGCCATCGCATCCGCTTGCGGGATAGTGCGTGGGAAACCGTCTAACAGGAAACCTTTAGCACAGTCGTCCTGTGCGATACGCTCTTTAACCAGTCCAATGATCAGATCATCAGAAACCAGTTGGCCTGCATCCATCACTTTCTTCGCTTCTAAACCCAGCGGAGTACCGGCTTTAACAGCAGCACGTAACATATCGCCAGTAGAAATTTGTGGGATACCATACTGTTCCATAATGAACTGGGCCTGGGTACCTTTACCGGCACCTGGGGCGCCCAATAGGATAATGCGCATCTCAAGAGTCCTCTTTTTCGCATTGATATTCTTCTTAGGGCGGCGATCTTCGCACATCTGACCGCCATTGAGAAGGCTTTTAGCTTCGACTTTAGCCTCAGAAACCGCAAATAAATCGCAGTTTTGTGGCAAATTTTATCCTTAGTAGAGCAAGGTATACAGCTTGCGACGGTACTGGTTAGCAAGACTATTACCTTGACCAAGGGCGGTTAAAATCTCCATAAAGACTTGTTTTACTTTGCCATTTTCAGCATTCAAGTCTTTAGATAACACACCGTATAAATGCGCAAGTGCTTCTTCATCGCGGTGAGCCGAATGCAAGGCTTTACAAAGTTCGAGTAATAACACTAAATTTTGCGGATTATGCTCAAACTTCTGCTGTAAATCACGAATTTCAGGTGTGTCCGCCGCATCCAAGGCAAGGGTTAATTTCGCCTTTAAGCTCTGGTAATAACTGTCTTGATCGGCAAGGCCAATCTGTTCGAGTAAAGTCTGCGCTTGAGCCAGTTCACCCTGCATCAAATACACATCGGCGAGCACCAAACTCACCTCAGCAGCATGATTTGAGGCGCTATAGGCGTCTTTCAGCAACACGGCCGCAGTGGTTAAATCCTCCGCCGATACTTGGCTTAAGGCTAACAAGGCTTTGGCTTGCTCAAGCTGCAATTGCCATAACGGAGGCAAGTGTTTCTCCAGCATAGTGTTGACCTGCGCCGCCTCCTGCATGCCCGCAAAGCCATCGATTGGTTGGCCCTTATCGAGCACTAAAGTGGTCGGCAGTGCTTGAATGCGGAAATAGTTCGCGATTTCCAGCTCAGTTTCACAGTTCACTTTCGCCAGCACAAAACGGCCAGCATGCTGGGTGGCAAGTTGCTCGAGTGTTTGCACCATGGCAACACTCTGCGGCTGTGGCTGGGCCCAAAACACCATCACCACCAGTTGCTGCATCGAAGCATCAACCACTTGCTGAATATTGTCTTTCGTTAGATCGAGGATATTGTCCATGGTTTTCCTTACTCCCAATCTGGCACCTCTACGGGGAAATGCCCTAGGATAATGCGACTCGCGGTGCCTAAAACGGAATCGGGGCACTTGTGTCTCTACTCAAGTGCCCCGAATGTGTTACTTCAGGCTTGCCAATAACATTTGGTTCATCAGCTTAATAAAGGCAGATGGGTCCGCTAGGCTGCCCTTCTCCGACAATTGCGCCTGTTGCAATAACAGATTCGACCAATCGGCAAAGGCGGCTTCATCCTGAAGATCATTAAGGCGCGACACTAATGGGTGCGCAGGGTTGATCTCAAACGTCGGCTTGACCTCTGGCACTGGCTGGCCGGCAGCCTGCATCAGTTTGATCATTTGGGTCGACATTTCACCTTCACCCGTGACCACACAGGCTGGGGTATCGGTTAAGCGTGAAGTGACTTTCACATCGGCCACGCTAGCGCCTAATGCCGCTTTAATGCGTTCAATCAGTGGTGCAGACTCTTCAGCGAGTTTCTCCTGTGCTTCCTTCTCGGCCGCATCTTCCAGCTCACCTAATTCCAGCTCGCCACGGGTGACTGAGTGCAATTGTTTTTCTTTGTACTCAGTTAAGTGGTTGATTAACCACTCATCGATACGTTCTGACATCAGCAACACTTCGATGCCTTTCTTACGCAGCAGTTCTAAGTGTGGGCTGTTGGCCGCGGCTTCGTGGCTGTCGGCAACGATATAGTAAATCTTGGTTTGGCCTTCCTTCATGCGGCTAATGTAGTCGTCGAGTGACACAGTTGGTGCCGCGCTGCCAGTATGGGTAGACGCAAAACGCAGTAAGCCTGCAATACGCTCACGGTTTGCAAAGTCTTCCGCTGGACCTTCTTTCAACACTTGACCAAATTCGGCCCAGAATTTTTGGTATTTTTCCGCATCGTCTTTTGCCAGTTTTTCCAACATACCCAGCACACGCTTAGTGATACCGGTGCGCATCGCTTTGGTGATGTGATTGTCCTGTAAAATCTCGCGGGACACGTTTAGCGGCAGATCGTTTGAGTCAATCAAACCCTGCACAAAACGCAGGTAAGATGGCATAAACTGCTCAGCGTCATCCATGATAAACACGCGCTGCACAAAGAGTTTCAGGCCATGCTTACGGTCACGGTTCCACAGATCCCACGGCGCTTTTGAAGGGATATACAACAGGTTAGTGTATTCCTGTTTACCTTCAACGCGGTTATGACTCCACAGCAGAGCGTCTGTGTAGTCGTGGGAAATATGCTTATAAAATTCTTGGTATTCTTCGTCAGTGATCTCAGACTTATTACGCATCCACAGCGCAGTCGCCTTGTTCATGACCTTCCAATAGCCTTCGGTTGCAGGAATTTTTTCACCGTCTGGGCCATCGCGCTCAGGGGTGCCTTCCTGCCACATTTCTACTGGGATTGAAATATGGTCTGAGTATTTAGTGATGATGGAGCGTAGGCGCCACTCATCGGCAAACTCTTTCTCTTCATCACGCAGGTGCAGGGTAATTTCAGTACCACGGCTCGCCTTGGTGATAGTTTCAACGGTGAAGCTACCCTCACCTTCCGATTCCCACAATACGGCTTCATCGGCCTTATGGCCGGCAGCACGGGTACGAACGGTGACTTTTTTCGCTACGATAAAGGCGGAATAGAAGCCCACACCAAATTGACCGATTAGCTGCGAATCCTTTGAGGCTTCACCAGAGAGGTTTTTAAAGAATTCAGCGGTGCCCGATTTGGCGATCGTACCTAAATGCTCAATCACGCCATCGCGGGTCATACCCACGCCGTTGTCTTCGATGGTCACAGTGCCTTTTTCTTTGTCTGCGCTGATACGCACACGTAGCTCACCGTCACCTTCGTATAACGCGTCGTTGGTCAACGCAAGGTAACGCAGCTTATCGGCCGCATCCGCAGCGTTAGAGACCAGTTCACGCAAGAAAATTTCTTTGTTGGAATACAAAGAATGGATCATCAAATGCAACAGCTGTTTGACTTCAGTTTGAAAACCATGAGTTTCTTGTTGTGACATGAAATTTTCCTTATTTGTTACGCAATTTGGTTAAAGCAAACGCTCAGTGCTTTATAAAATGGGGCTGCAAATCCACTTTTCAAGGGGGGAGATAAAATCACAGATCAAATGGCGAAAAATAAGGCAGTATCAAACCGAAATTACGCTATCCCTATGTCAGAATGAAGAAAGGAATGTTAGACCTAGACACGCTAGGGCATGTTCGCTAAACAAATACAGCCATAAAATAAAAACCCGCGAGCACAGGGCCAGCGGGTTTACTCTTTAGGCCATCACAGGCTACAGCGGGATACGCCCATTGAAGGACAGCGCTAAGGTGGTGCTGTCGACATATTCCAGTTCGCCACCCACGGGTACGCCGTGGGCAATGCGGCTGATCAGCACCTTGTGGCGCCTTGCCATATCGGCGATAAAGTGGGCTGTGGCCTCACCTTCAACCGTAGGATTGGTCGCTAAAATCAGCTCAGCAACATCGCCAGAGGCTAAGTGACGCTCTAATAGCGCCAAGCCTAACTCTTCAGGCCCCACGCCATCGAGGGGGGATAAATGGCCCAGCAAAACAAAATAGCGACCCGTAAAATGTCCACCTGCTTCAATGGCTAACACATCGGCTGGCGTTTCGACCACACAAATTGTCGAAGACGAGCCGCGCTTATGGCTAGCACAAATCGGACATAACGTTTCTTCAGTGTAGGTTCGGCAAGACTGACAATGACCGATATCACTCATGGCACTCGACAGGGCAGAGGCTAATTTAAGCCCAGCTTTCCTGTCTCGCTCAAGTAATTGAAACGCCATACGTTGCGCCGATTTAGGCCCAACCCCTGGTAAACAACGTAGGGACTGAATTAACTCGTCTAGCAGTGGACTAAATTTCATTGTCTATCTCAATTAAAATGGCATTTTCATGCCTGGTGGTAATTGCATACCGCCAGTCACTTCGGCCATTTTAGCTTTTTGATTCTCTTCGATGCGACGTGCTGCATCGTTACAGGCTGCCGCGATCAAATCTTCCAACATTTCTTTGTCGTCTTCCATCAAGCTTGGGTCGATTTCGACTTTACGCACTGTGTGTGCGCCTGTCATGGTCACTTTAACCAGACCAGCACCTGACTCACCGACCATTTCCATGCGGGCAATTTCTTCCTGCATTTTTGCCATTTTTTCTTGCATCATCTGGGCTTGTTTCATCAGATTGCCCATACCGCCTTTTCCAAACATAGTCATTTCTCTTCTATTAGGGTTAGTCGCAAGCTTTTAAGCTGGCTAATCTTACTGAAATAAATGGGATTGGCAATCAATGCCGCGATCCCATCGATAAACTTATGATCTTGATAGCGCGTTTTTAACAAACTCTGCCATTCCACGCAGCATATACATAGAGGAAATATTACTCGGGCTCAGGTAACGCAGGAATAAGCCCGCTGCGCTGATTTAACAGTTCAGGCGGATAGAGCAAGCTATCCTTCTCAAGCTCAGCCCCAAAGCGGTTAATCAGCCATTGCACATTGTCATCCATTATTAGCGACTGCTGCGCCTGTTGCAGTAACTCTTGGTGAAAACGTTTACGCATCTCTAAGGGCGTCTCCCGCGTAGGATCGGTTCCTATGACCACCTCAACCTGCCTTGGGTTCCCAAGGGCTGCGGTTAAGGCTTGCTCGAGTTGCTCAATGGCCACCTGCGCCGCCAAGTGTTTCTGATCGGGTTTTAACAGTAATGGCAAAGGGTTAGCCTGCTGCTGACAAATCGAATTGACCGCTAACTGACGCACACGTCCGCCAATATCGAGGCTCGCCATGAGCTTGTACCAATGCAAATCGAGCGGATGACCGGTAATCGATTGCGCCAGTGCTAATGCGGTGGATGACGCCGATGAAACCGTCTCGCTTGGCGGTGACTGTTGGGTCCGTTGCTGCGTCTGTGATAATTCCTGTGTCTGAGACGGTTGCAGCACGGTATTTGCTTCAGTGCGTTGCAGATCAGTCTTAATCTCTTCCACTTCGGTATCGATTGTCGAGGTTTGAGCCGAAGCATGCCCAGATACTGCCGCACCAACTGATTTTTGCGGCGCGCTCACGCCACTTTGTAGGTGTGAGCTAGCAGCCAATGGGCTTGCCTCATCCATTGCCACGACAGGCGCCTCTTCCCATGGCGGGCGATCGTTTGGCTCAAACTGCGGAGTCGGCGTGACATTGGATAGTGACTCAAGATGGATCTCGGCCTCGAAATCGTCGTCAAAGGGCAGCTCAAAGTCGTTATCGGACTCGTTACTGACAACTTGCGGCTCGATAGAAGCATCAACTGAAGGCGTTTTATGTGTTGGCGCGTGAGAGACTGGCGCAGTATGGCCATTCTGACTCGGGGGGTTAACCTTAACTTCCGCTGCCAGCTTTTTTCCATCACCTTCCTTGGTGCTGAGCGCATCAAGATCGGATAACAAAGAGTCGCGCGCCGCTAATACCGCCGATAAAATATCGTCATCATCGAGGGATACTGTAGTTGAAGCCGGAGGAGTTGTTGAAGCCAGAGGGCTTGTTGAAGCAGAGCTTTCGGCAATAGACTGCGACTTTTGCGCTGGTGTCGCAGACGCTTGAGCGGCATGTCCATGAACAGCGGACTCATGCACAACATGACTATGATCAATAGACTGAGCACTGTCGCGATTAAACGAATTATCTTCTATATCAGAGAATGCGCCCTGCTCCTCAGATATAAATTGCGCATAATCATCTTGATATGCATCCAGCGGCGCGGCGGCATAATCGTATTGCCCGTAAGACTCAGCTGAATAAGCATCAGGCGTTAACTTATCTACACTTTCGTTAACACTCGTTTGAGTCTCTTCCTCGACATCATTTTCATTAGATAATGCCACTGTAGGTTCTGTTAACTGGTTGGCGTAAGGCTTAAGGTTAACACTAACGGTATCAACAACCGCGGCTTGATGATGCTCAGCATCAGTATTTGATGCAGGCATAGAAACAGCACTTACTTCTGTCTCAGTATTCGATACAACATCCACATTTGCGCCAAAGCCCTGACTTTGGGCTTGACTTAAAATCACTTTCTGCTCGGCAATCAATGCGGCATTGAGTGCTAACGCTTCATCAACCGCATCCTCATCGACAGCTAAAACATCCTCATCGGATAAAGCTTGTTGCGATGCTTCGACGAGTGAAGCCGTAGCAAGCGCAGACGTTGCTGCAACTTGTGGCAAAGCTAGGGAATCAACGGCGGAAGTTAGCGAAGTTTTTTTTTCAGCCACAGCCTGATTAACCGTCTGTTCTACCGCGGGCATATTTGATGTGGGCGAAGCAGACATTGGCTGCTGAGAAGGCAAACTTACCTTAGCTGGGTCTTCGACTTGCCAACGTTTTACTGGCTTTTCGGGAACAAATGCCACCGCTCGCAGCAGCGCCATTTCGAGGCCCGATTTAGGATCCGGCGCATGGGGTAAGTCTTTACGGCCAGTCAGTAAAATTTGGTAATACAGCTGCACTTGTTCAGGCGCTAACTGCTCGGCAAAGGCCTGAATTTGAGCACTATAAAGGGATTGCTGCGCGGCGGCTGGCGCAAATTGTGTCAGGGTAATCTGATGCAGTAATTCCAGTAAACTACGCAGCACTTCTTGGGCGTCCGCGCCATAGGCGAGCACCTGGGCGCAGCTTTGCATCAATACGCCAATATCGGCATCGGTTAAGGCTTTAAGTAAGCCCAGCACATGCTGCTCATCGATGCTGCCCAGCATAGATTGCACTTGGTTAAGCATTACCGTGCCGCCACCGAATGCAATGGCCTGATCGGTCAAGCTTAAAGCATCACGCATGCTGCCATTGGCCGCTTTGGCGAGCAGAGTTAGGGCTTCGTGCTCAAAGGGCAATTGCTCTTGGGTTAAAATATGCTGAAGCTGAGTACCAATTTCCTGCTGGGTTAAACTCTTTAAATTAAATTGCAAACAGCGGGATAACACAGTCACCGGCAGCTTTTGCGGATCGGTGGTCGCCAGCAAAAACTTCACATGCTCTGGCGGTTCTTCAAGGGTTTTTAGCAGCGCATTAAAACTGCTGCGGGAAAGCATGTGTACTTCGTCGATCAGATAAACCTTAAAACGGCCTCGGGTCGGACGATATTGCACATTATCTAAGAGTTCACGAGTGTCATCGACTTTAGTGCGCGAGGCGGCATCGACTTCAATTAAGTCAACAAAACGGCCTTGGGCAATTTCGACACAGCTGCCACACACACCACAGGGGGAAGCCGTTACGCCCTTCTCACAGTTAAGACCTTTGGCAAAGAGACGCGCCAAACTGGTCTTGCCCACTCCGCGCGTGCCAGTAAAAAGATACGCATGGTGTAAACGTTGCTGGGTTAACGCATTGGTTAATGCGTGCAACACATGACTTTGGCCGACCATCTGTTCGAATGTGGCAGGGCGCCATTTTCTGGCTAACACCTGATATGACATGGAACTCCCCAATGTGCATGACAAGAATGTTGGTACAAAAAAGGGGATCGCGCCCCGAGATAGTTGCAAGATAACATGTCAATTAACGACATGCCATTAAACTATCCCTAGGCGCCTTTGGCTGAAGAATTATTCGCCTTCAAACTCACAAAGTTTAACCAACTCAAGACCTAAGGCTGTTAAACGAGCCTCACCACCTAAATCAGGTAACGAAATCACAAAGGCGGCATCTTGCACTTCACCACCGAGTTGGCGGATAAGTTTTACCGTGGCTTCGATAGTACCGCCCGTGGCCAGCAAGTCGTCAACCACTAGCACTTTGTCGTTAGCGGTAATCGCATCGGTATGGATTTCAAGGCTATCGTGGCCATATTCCAGCTCATAGCTTTGGCTAATCGTCGCGCGTGGCAGTTTACCTGGCTTACGAACTGGCACAAAACCAATACCTAATTCCAACGCCAAAGGTGCACCAAACAGAAAACCACGGGCTTCGGTACCCACAATCTTGGTAAAGCCTTTGTTGCGGTAATGCTCAACTAATAAATCAATAGTCGCTTTATAGGCTGCAGCATTTTCCAGCAGACTGGTCACATCGCGAAATAGAATCCCTTCCTTAGGATAATTAGGAATGGTTTTAATGCTTTTCTTTATCAAGGATAAGGTTTCTGTATTCATAGCCATTTAATTTAACTTAATCGTTTCGCCACGCTTATTGCTGGCAGTAAAAACAAAACGTCCACAGCGAGTGTGGACGAGCTTTAATAATTCGCACAAAGCTTATGCCGCTTTGGTTTGAGTTGCAACTAGCAGCGTATTCAAGTGACGAATTGGTTATCAATTTGTGCCTTAGATCAAATGTACTTAGGATTCGATTTCAGGAATCGTTTTCAGATACCAGAGAAGCCCGATTGCCATGGTTAACAGCAACAATTTTACCCATAGGATTGGCACAACAAGAATACTGACACTAAAACTGAGGCCAGAGAGTAGCATAGCTCTGCGTTTAAGGCCTGGGCGCATGGCTCGGTGCTCTTGCCACTGGGTGAGCGCATCAGCAAACCAAGGGTGTGTCATTAACCACTGATGTAAACGAGTGCTTGAACGGGCGAAGCAAAAAGCGGCGAGTAAAATAAACGGCACCGTCGGTAACAGTGGCACGATAATACCTAGCAGTCCAAGACCCAGCGCAAGGCAGCCTATCAATAAAAACAAACCGCGTTTCAATATCATAGCGTGTAAATAATCATAGTTTGTAAATAATCATAGTGTGTAAATGCCTCGAACCTCAAAAACAAAAGCCACTCTCAGAGTGGCCAGTAGTATACTCAATTTGAGATTAAAACCTGCTTAAATTAAGCCTAATTGCTTTAACCAAGTCAGGCTTGCTGGTAGTGTCGGCAACAGTAAGACTAAAATAAAACCAATAAAATACATAACGTTAAATGGGTCTTTAAATGGCTGACTGCTCATTACAGCTCCTCAAATGTGTGCGTAGATAAGTGCGCGGGAATCATACAGTGATTAAGATCACAAAACGGGCGTCATTGTAGCGGTTTGCCACACCAACAAAAACCCTTTTTCTGTATGGTTATTACAATTATTTTGCGTACTTAAGCACCATGTCTTTCTATGTTCCGCGTACGATACCTTTAGCGGTTAGTTGCTCGAGTAACTGTAAACAACCTTGAGTTAAGGTCTCTGTTAGCATTTGCGGATAAGTCGACACCAACCATTGAATCATTTCATCAAAGGTGCTCTGCCCCTTTTCGGCTAAATAACCCAGTACTTGTGCGCTTAAAGGTGTTAATTGCAAAAAGCCTACCTCACCTGCCTCATCCTGATACAGGCAAAAAAACACTGGCTGCGGCAGAGGATCTTCTGGGCGATAATCTTGCCGTATTTGCTGCACAGGATACTGGTATTGCGCCACGGTTGCCGTTGCGGCTAAACATAGATTTTGATGCGTAATTCCCTCTTTACCAATCAGGACTTGGCGGCTATCTTGCTGCGCAGTTGCCACTCTTAGTTCAAGCCATTCATAGTGCGCAAGTTCCAACATAAAGGGCGGATCAATGTCTATTGGAGAATATTGAAACTGCAGGAACTGTAAAAACTCCCCAGCAATATCGATAAAAATCGGTGATTTACAATCATGTCGACTAAAAAAAGCCTGCACTAAGGTTTGCCACTGCGCATCAGTGTATAAGCTTTTGAGTACGGGGAAAGCATTAGAGACAAAACCCATCACGTTATTAAAAAATAGCTCTCGGTAAACCTGCATCCGCTCAATGGGTACACCGATCGGCACGGAATTGTTAGGATCACGAATATAATCGATAAAGGATTGCTGTACTTGCTTAAAATCCATTAGGCAATCCTCTTCGCTAGATTTTTTTTGGCCTGGGCTTGGTAAGTATGAATTTGATTAATTTCATCCAATAAATGCGCCGTTGCCGGCAGATTAAAGTCACGCTCGAGCAAGGTGGGTAATACGCCATGCATGGCATAGCAACTATCTAGGAGCGCCCATACAGGGGCGTTGATATCGCTGCCGTGGGTATCAATCAATAATTCTTCTGATTCTTTAAAATGTCCTGCGATATGCAAGTAGGCAATCCGCTCAGTTGGCATCGCCTTTAAAAATGCCGCCGCATCATATTGATGATTTATCGAGTTAACATAAATATTATTCACATCTAACAGGAGTTTGCAGTCGGCTTCTTCCAGCACTGCAGTCAAAAACGCCTGCTCAGTCATCTGCGCACTGGGCGCCGCATAAAAGGAGACATTTTCCAAAATAAGCGGTCGTTCTAAAATATCTTCGACTTGCTTAACTCGCCGAGCGACATGCTTAACGGCGGCCTCGGTAAAAGGAATAGGCATCAGATCGTATAAATGACCAGCTCCTGAGCAGTAACTTAAATGCTCTGAATAGATATCAATTTGATGTAAGTCCATAAAAGCTTTGATACGACGAACAAACTCAAGATCCAACGGCTCAGGGCTACCGATTGAGAGCGACAGACCATGGCAAAAAAAGGTATGTTGTTCAGTTAATTGTCTAAATTGTTTACCGTATTTTCCACCTAGCGTCATCCAGTTTTCAGGGGCAACCTCTAAAAAATCGATAGCACTCGGCAGCGATTGGCAAAATTCACTGAGCATTTCACGCCGTAACCCTAATCCAACTAATCCACGATCTTGCATTGCTTTAACCCCTTTAATTTGGATGCTGCTAAACAAAGGCCAGCATAGGCTGGCCATGTGCTAGGGCAGTACCTCACTAAGTACAACTGAACTTATTTGACTTCCTTTTTTACGGCTTCAGTTTTAGCGTCAACTTTTTCAGCGGCTTTCTTCATATCAGCACCGCATTTGCCTTCACCACATTTGCCTTCATGAGCTTTGTCTGCTGCTTTTTTCATATCTGCGCCACATTTTGCTTCACCACACTTACCTTCGTGAGCTTTGTCTGCCGCCGCTTTTTTCATATCGGCGCCACATTTTGCTTCACCGCATTTACCTTCTTTAGCTTTTTCTGCAGCCGCTTTTTTCATATCTGCACCGCATTTACCCTCACCGCACTTACCTTCAGAACCAACGAGTTGATATCCTGATTCCATGGTTTCAAAACCAAATAAATTTGTTTGCGCGTTAACAGTAAACGCTGAACCAACCACCACTGTACCTAATGCCACTGCAACCGCGGTTTGCTTAACTGATTTCATATTCTTGCTTCCTTTTATTGATTAATGGTGACCAACAATAGGGTTATCGTTGGCTTACTGCAAAAGACCTGCACCGCTTTAGTTTCATTTCAAAAAATATCACCAAATCACAGAAATTATCAAAATATGCTGATAGGAAGCTGAATTTAGCCAATTAAATAGCCATAAATAGTTGTCATTGTTGCCAAGCCTCTCTGCGCACTTTGTAACAGCAAGCCAATAGGATAGAATGCACGCCCTTTGTTCCTCTATATGGGTTTGTAGCAGTGCGGGTAATTTTGGCTCCGATGGAAGGCGTGGTTGATGACTTAATGCGAGATATTTTGTCGTCGATTAACCCTTACGATTTGCTTGTCACCGAATTTGTGCGCGTCGTTGACCAACTCTTACCTGAAAAGGTCTTTCTTAAACTCTGTCCAGAGCTACTGAGCGGTGGCTATACGCCATCAGGTACCCCAGTCCGCGTACAGCTTTTAGGCCAAGAACCTCATTGCATGGCTGAAAACGCCATGCGCGCAATTGAGCTTGGCTCCCACGGTGTAGATGCAAACTTTGGCTGTCCTGCCAAGATGGTCAATCGCAGTAATGGCGGCGCGGTGTTGCTGCAATACCCTAATACCATTCACGATATTGTGCGCGCCATGCGCCAAGCAGTGCCCGCTGAGCATCCGGTGACAGCCAAGATCCGTTTAGGCTACGAAGACAAATCCCTGTTTATGGAAAATGCGCTGGCCGTTTATGAAGCGGGTGCAACTGAGCTTGCTATCCATGCCCGCAGTAAGGTTGATGGTTACAAACCGCCCGCTTATTGGGAATACATCACTGAAGTGCGCAAACGTTTGCCAATACCGGTAATTGCCAACGGTGAGATTTGGAATAGTGACGACGCTAAACGTTGTATGGAAGTGACGGGGTGCGACAGCATCATGATTGGCCGTGGCGCGATCTCGCTCCCCAATCTTGCAGACACCATAAAAACCGGTGCCACGCCCTTCAGTTGGGCTGACACGTTACAATTAATGCTCAGTTATACCCAAAGGGAGCTTAGTGGCCGTAAGAGTGATTATTATCCGGCGCGAATTAAGCAATGGTTTAGTTACTTAAATCGCCAATACCCTGAGGCGGACACCCTGTTTAGGGAGCTGCGCATCTATAAGACTACTGAGGAAATTGTGCGAGTGCTGGAAGAGGCGCAGCAGCGCCTTGGCGAATAACCACGGATGGCGCATAGGATAATCCCATGAGAAAGTGGTGAATTTTTATTTAAAACACCACTAAATCCCTGCAAATCGGACAGATACTTGATCTTTATCATAGTCGTTGATAGTGGAACTATTAGACTGAATGTCCAGAGTCAGATAAAACAGGCGATTTTACGTGAGCACCACCCATATCAGACAAGAATTGTCAGAGCTTGAAGCTAATCTAAGGAAGGAAATCGGCGCGCTCCCTCAGTTTATTGAAATACTTGGGGCGCATTATGCCAATCTCAGCCTAGGCGAGTTAATTGACCGCCTGGCACAGAGTCACCTCGCAGAACATCCGCTATTTTGTCGTTTAAACCGCCTCGATGCCGCCTTCTGTCAACTCGACTTAGGCTTATACGGCCTATGCTCAGATTGCGAAACCGAAATCGAAGCCGAGCGCTTAACTCAAGATCCCACTGAGCAACGTTGCAGCAGCTGCGCCGAGCATTATCAGCATGAGCATCGCCATGAGCTGCGCCTGAGTCATTAAGCAGCGTCTCTATATTCCACAAGCAAAATTCCACAAGCAAAAAAACCTCCGCAAGCGGAGGTTTGAGTTATCCAGGGAGAAGGATAACTTAAAACTTCTGGTTAATTCTCAAATAGTAAGTACGGCCCAACACATCATACAGTCCAACGTTTACATCACGGTAATCAGCATAGGTATAAAAGTTTGGTGCATCGGCATCAAACACATTATTCACCCCAACTGTGATTGAACCATTGTAAGCATGGTTATAGGCAAACTGGATGTTGTGTTTAAAGTAGTTTGAATAATCGACGTAAACATCGGTTTCTTCTAACTGATTGTAGTAATCAGCCGATTGACGACCAATATACACTACGGTCCAGGCCGCAGAAAAATCGTCATATTTCCAGCTGGTTGCAAAATTACCACGCCAATCAGGCGAATCAGTAAGCCCGGCATAATCAATCATTTCTGATTCGGCATTATCTTGCTTTTTAAAATCCAAAACATGGGTTAAATCGAGTCTGAAGTTGAAATCACCGATCCCCGTTTCTAGGTTATAAGCTGTGACAAAATCAATACCTGACGTTTCAACCGTCGCTAAGTTGCGCACACCCGCTTCAATATATTCAATCTTGCCATCGGCACCACGGTGAACATAGGGTGATGAACCATTTTTAATTTCATCACGCAGTATGTCGTTCACACTTATCGACTCAATTTTATTCTCGTAGGCAATCGAAAAGTAGGATAATTCGATATTCCAATTATCAGTAGCATTCCATACGCCACCTAACGTCAAGGAGTTACCCTCCTCGGCCTCAAGGTCGGGATTACCACCATACCAAGTTTTGTGTTGATTACTGGTCGCACAATAAACCGCATCCACATTACCTGGCTCATTACACCAAAGCGAATCGACGGCTTTTTCAAAACTTAAAGATTGTGAAGAGAACATTTCACCCATATTGGGTGCGCGGAAGGAGTCACCGTAACTGGCACGCAGTAACAAGCTATCCACGGGGCGCCAACTAATACCAAATTTAGGCACTACGGCATCAAAAGTTGATGAATTAACTACTTGCCCTTGGGCACCAGTGAGCGATCCTTCCTGTTCATAGCGCTCGTACCGAACGGCGGCCGATAACTCAACATTCGCGGGTAAGCCAACTTGGAATTCTAAATAAGCTGCACTTCGATCACGGGTTGCATCCACATCATCGCCACCCGAGCCACCTGAGATAATGCCCGAAGCGGACTCTGGATCACTGGTTTGCTTAAACTTAATCATTTCATATTCAAGCCCACCGACCATAGCAACAGAGACATCGCCATTATCAACAAGCAGCGTTGAAGCCAGTCCATCAATTTGAGTGCTTTCAAACTTACCTTGATACACGCCCGTATGAGCCGCCTTACGATACAGCTCAGTCATCTGCTGGTTCCACTGCTCATAACTCATGCCCGTGGTATTAAAAATATCGTACTGTTCAGAATCTATTCCTTGCTGAACTATCTCATCCGTCATTCCGCACCTAATTTTCGATTTAAAAAACTTGACGGCGATCGGTCATTCTGATCTATTACTCTCTTTTGCAGGTAATTCATCATGGCCGCTCCCGCTATCTCTATCCGTAACCTCGACC
>NZ_LGYY01000144.1:0-577 GCF_001308045.1 Shewanella sp. Sh95 | reverse complement strand
GCTAGTTTAAGGGCTTCTGCTTTAAATTCAGCAGTGTGAGTCTTGCGGGTCTTTTGGGTTGTCATATTCACCTCGTTAAGTCATTTTACTCACTTAGCGTGGTGTCCAAAAGTATTGGATCAGATCATTCCGAGTAACGAACAATAAAGCACTCTGACTTTTCGGATTACTTTTGGTATTGCTACCATGTGGCCAGCCTAAATGTGGCTGGCCACATTCTCTTATCCACTACAGTTTGTAGTGAAAATCTTATGCTTTCCTTCGATATGATCTCCATCAATGTAAAAAGCACCGCTAAACTCTATACGACCATAATTATGGTTCGAAGAAAGAGAGCCTCCAATTACGCCTTTTTCACCTAACAAAGTCCAAACAACCTCCAAATCATTATCCTTTAGCATCTTTAAAAATGGTTCTTTTTTAATTAATAAATATGCTTTTGTATCGTTTAGCCGACTTTCCGCACCTGATTTAGGAATAAATTTGCCGATACCGTTCGCCTAACACGTCGAGAATGATCTGCTGGTCCACTGTGAGTCCTGTGACTTGAGGTGGCGCCTCTCCCAACTGGTACTCG
>NZ_LGYY01000231.1:0-589 GCF_001308045.1 Shewanella sp. Sh95 | reverse complement strand
TGCACTCAGCAAAGTCGCTGAGGTTGATGGTGACTTGGAGCTGTACGCCATCACCGTTGATTTCGGCTTGCGTGAGTGAGCCATCACCTGGGTTACCGTCATCGACGATCAATACGGTCGGGGCATTCGGGGCGGTTTCATCCGCCACGGTTGCAGTGTCAGAGCCTGGGCCTGAGGTGTTGTTGGCTGCATCGGTTTGGGTCGCGGTGACCGTGATGCTGCCACCTTCACCCGGGGCGGTTTCCGTCCAGCTGATAACGCCGGTGGTGGCGTTGTAGCTGTAGCCTGTCGCCGGAGTGCCGTCAGCAAACTGCAGCGCCCCATTCACCAGCTTCAGTTCCACATCGGTGGTCGCGGTGCCATTGACGATAGTCAGGTTCACGTGGCCGCCGGCACTGAAGTCCGCAGCATTGATGCTCACGGTTAACTGTACACCTGCGCCATTGCCGCTGATTTCGGCTTGCGTCAGCAGGCCATCACCTGGGTTACCGTCATCGACGATCAATACGGTCGGGGCATTCGGGGCGGTTTCATCCGCCACGGTTGCAGTGTCAGAGCCTGGGCCTGAGGTGTTGTTGGCTGCATCGGT
>NZ_LGYY01000067.1:0-608 GCF_001308045.1 Shewanella sp. Sh95 | reverse complement strand
CGGGAACATACACGGCCCAGTCGCGCGAGTGGTCTAGTGTCGACCCGTGCCCCCAGGCCGCCAGCCAGGACGGCCCGCACCACACCGGCGACCGCCGCGGTGCCCGTCCCGTGGCGACGGCGTCGCACGTGAGCCGCCCGTGAGCCCGCCGGGGCGGCACGGGGGAGCCGGTGCACGGGCGCGGCCGCGCCGGGCATCAGTAGCCCACCTGGTGCTGCGTCACGTTGGGCACGGAGACGTACGAGGTCCCGGTCGTGCTGTCGCCGTAGCTCCAGGCCGTCGTGTAGATGTTCCCCGAACCGCCGTGGTACTTGGCCCGGACCTGGGCGCGGGACTTGCAGCCCCCCGCCGTACTGCCCGCCCAGGAGCCCCCCTGGGCACGGGTGGCGAGCCCGCAGGGAAGCTCCCAGGACGTGCTCGAGGCGCTGCTCCATCCGCTCAGCCAGCCGGCCGCGAACGAGGGTGTGGCTGCGAGCACCAGCGCGATCGACGTCGCGGCGACGACGGAGAGCACACGAGACCGCTTCATTACGTTCTCCTCTGATTGCGATCGATGACGGCGTCAGACAGGCCGGTCGGGTCGTTCTTCGGCGACGCCGGGCCCGATG
>NZ_LGYY01000268.1:0-613 GCF_001308045.1 Shewanella sp. Sh95 | reverse complement strand
TAGCTTAACCTTCGGGGGGGCGCTCACCACTTTGTGGTTCATGACTGGGGTGAAGTCGTAACAAGGTAGCCCTAGGGGAACCTGGGGCTGGATCACCTCCTTACCTATACGACTAACTCGATGTTTGGTCGAAAAATGATCCTGCATTTTCGACATTCGGTACATCCGTGTACCTTTTGAGTGTTCACACAGATTTGCTTGATAGAAGATAGAGTAAAAGATGGGTCTGTAGCTCAGCTGGTTAGAGCGCACCCCTGATAAGGGTGAGGTCGGTGGTTCAAGTCCACTCTGACCCACCAATCCTTCCTTCTCAGCGTTGGAAAGTGACTCGTTTAGTGAACTAAACGTCGCCACTGTCCGCCTTGATAAGAAATGATTGGCAAACCAATCCTTTAAGAGGTTTGGAACATCTTATTTACTCGCACTGCATGTAAATGGGGCTATAGCTCAGCTGGGAGAGCGCCTGCCTTGCACGCAGGAGGTCTGCGGTTCGATCCCGCATAGCTCCACCATTTACTGCATTATGGTTAGAGATGCCAAAGATAAACTAAAACATTATCTTTGGCTTTTTTAAGCCCGCTCTTTAACAATTTGGAAAGCTGATAGTAATTAA
>NZ_LGYY01000069.1:0-617 GCF_001308045.1 Shewanella sp. Sh95 | reverse complement strand
TACGCCGGCCAGGACGCCTCCGACGCCGAGGACCCCGGCGGCGTCACCGTGCCGGAAGGGAACGTGGGCTGATGGCCGGGACCGTCATCATCGGGTGCGCCGAGCAGACGCTGGCGTACGAGCTGCGGGCACAGCTCGCGGAGGTCGCCGAGCTCGGGGTGCTGGCGCTCGCGGAGACGACCGGCGAGCTCGTGCGCGCCGTCGTCGAGCGGGAGCCGAACCTCGTGATCGTGCACGACCAGCTCGGGCCCGAGCCCGTGCACCAGGTCATCCGGGACATGGGTCTGCGCCGCCCCGCGAGCGTGTGCCTCATCGTGTCGGGCGACGCGGACCCGGAGAACCTCGCGCTCGCGCTCGACGCCGGTGCGCGCGGCGTCCTGACGTACCCGTTGTCCTTCACCGAGGTGCAGCAGCGCGTAAGCAACGCGCTCGACTGGTCCTCGCGCCTGCAGGAGCTGCTGGTCGAGCGGGACGCCGACGGGGCCGGCCACCGTGCGATCGTGCTGGCGCTGACCGGCGCGAAGGGCGGCGTCGGCGTCACGACGGTCGCGACCCACCTCGCGTGGGACGTGCGGCGCGAGATCCCGGACCACAAGGTCCTGCTCATCGACCTCGAC
>NZ_LGYY01000041.1:0-643 GCF_001308045.1 Shewanella sp. Sh95 | reverse complement strand
GTCCCTTTCTCAGCCCAAATACGGGTGGTGGTATTCTGTTGGCCAAAGCGGGCTTCATCTTGAAACCAAACGTCAATGCGATCGAGTGCAACGTGCCCAGGTGTGTTAAGGATCGTTGCCATCCGGAAGTTTTTTAAAAGCCTCTTGTATAGCCTCAGATTGTTTCGGGTGGCGAGAGCGAGTGGTAATCCATGAGAAGCCAAGTTGATGCAGCAAGCGGTAGATATTTGCTTGCTTGAACGTCACACCAAATTCAGACTGAATAAATAGGCCGACATCCTTGGCCATCAACCTGCCACCTTGTTCAGATAGACTTCTGTGCTGTACGAACGCTTTAAGCTTAGCTTGTTGTGCGATGGACAGTGTCGCAGGACGGCCCGGATTGGGCGCATCGTCAAGGCCAGTCAGCCCATGGGTTAAATAGGCGGTGACCCAGCGATTGACACTGGTTCTACTGACCTTAAGCATGCTTGCGATGGCGGTACGAGAATGACCTTCAGTGAAATGGAGTAAGGCAAGATAGCGCATACGTTTGCGTGCACTTTTCTCCGATTTTACTAAGGCTGCGATGTGGGGATTATTCATATTTTGTATGATTAAAAACTGATGACCAATTAGATCACATAATTAATATAATTGGTAT
>NZ_LGYY01000280.1:0-653 GCF_001308045.1 Shewanella sp. Sh95 | reverse complement strand
CCTCGTGGGCTCGGCATGGCATGCATTACTTCTCCGCTCAATAAATGGCAGGTTTTGCTGCGCGAATTCATTCTACAACTTGAAGCACTGATGTAAAAATACGATTGCAGCAGAGACAGAAACCTTCGTTCTCGAAAATTTGCGTAATATTCAGGAAGCGGTGTTACTGAAAAATGCTGTGGTGAAATCACTTCAGGAGGAAGGCCTACGGTTTCTGACAGAGCACTTTTCTGAGCGTGGTTATGAAGTCACAACGGCACTTAATCATTGGGAAGGTTAGCCGGCACTGCGCTTCGGATGGTCGTACTGGGTGAGTGGATCTGGTGTGGTACTTTTTCTAGACAAAACAGCTGGAAGACAGTTTGAAGTACGAATGTACATCTGTAGTCTGACGACTCCTGCAGTGCAGCATCAAGCAAGAAAGATGTTGATGCCTGCACTTTATGACGAGTGCTGGCCTGAGAGAAGCGGAAGTGTGTTTACCGTCGTTTCTCGGCTGTCACAGAAGCATGAGGAAAAACATCTGATGTTACAGAGTGTGGCGAAAGCGTTAGAGCAGTTGAACGAATTTGAACTGAGCCATGAGAGATAGCGGCCATTTTTACTTGTTGCCTTGAATTCGAGTATTTCGAAACGGCTTTGTTGAATAATAG